>CAZSNW010000144.1:0-7127 GCA_964608245.1 uncultured Micromonosporaceae bacterium | reverse complement strand
CAGCAGGTGGTTCTTGGCGCGCTCACCGTCGCGGGCCACCCACCGAAGATCGCGGGCCCGCTCGGGGGGCAGCTCCTCGCCGTTCTCCTCGGCCCGCCGCAGCAGCTCCGCGGCGTACAGGCCGGCTTCGATCCGCTTGGCGAGCTCCACCTCCTGTTCGGCGGTGAGCAGCTGACGCCTCCCGACCCCGTTGAGGTATGCGCGCACGAGATCGCTGGAGATCCCCTGCACGTCCCGGACGTCCTCGTCTGCCGTGACCACGTCGTCCCCGTTTCTGTCTCTGTCTCCCGGTGTCACCGAGAGCGTGACGTCAGGGGGGTGAAACGGCGGTGAGCCGGTTGTGTGATCCGTGTGAAGTTCCGGTATCACACCTCGACGAGTAGGGTCCGGGGGCCGACGTTGACGCTCTCCACCAGCATCCGGGCGCCGAACACCCCGGTCTCCACAGTGGCGCCACGGTCCCGCAGCGCGTGGACCACCGCGTCGACCAGCGGCCGGGCCACCGGTGCCGGCGCCGCGGCGGTCCAGCTCGGCCGACGACCCTTGCGGACGTCCCCGTAGAGGGTGAACTGGCTGACCACCAGCAGCGGCGCGCCGGTGTCGGCGGCGGACCGCTCGTCGTCGAGGATCCGCAGCTCGTGCACCTTGCGAGCGAGCGCGGCCGCCTTCTGCTCGTCGTCGTCGTGGGTCACGCCGACCAGGACCAGCAGTCCGTCGGTGATCGCGCCGACCACCTCGCCGTCCACCGTCACACTGGCCCGGCTGACCGTCTGCACCACCGCACGCATGGCGACCAGCCTGCCACCGTCGCACGGGTACGCGGGCCACCACCCCCGACGGTCGCCGCGCACCACGACGTCGGTCCGCGGGTCACCGTCCACCCGCCCGGCCGGCGGTCAGCCGGCGCCGGCGAGGATGTCCGCCAGCAGGGCGTGGGCCACCAGGAAGTAGATGATCAGACCGGTGGCGTCCACCACGGTGGTGATGAACGGTGTGCTCACCACCGCCGGGTCGATGCCCACCCGCTTGGCGAGCATCGGCATGAGCGCCCCGGTGGTGGCGGCCAGCAGGCAGACGCCGAACAGGCTGAGCGCCAGCACCGCCGCCATCCGGATGCTGTCGCCGACCCCGAGGTCCTGGGTGAGCAGCAGGAACGGCACGCCCGCCAGGAAGGCCAGGGCGGCCATGGTGGCCCCGAGCAGCACGCCGACGCGGGCCTCCCGGCCGACGACCCGCGGCAGGTCCCGCCAGCGCACCTCCCCGACGGCGATCGCCCGCGTCACGGTGGTGGCCGCCTGCGCACCGGCGTTGCCGCCGATGCCGATGAGCAACGGGACGAACAGCGCCAGCACCACCACCGTCTCCAGGGCGGCGGAGAACCGGTCCAGCACCAGCACCGTCAGGCTGGAGCCCACCGCCAGCACCAGCAGCCACGCCGCCCGGGTGCGGGTGATCTCGGCGACACCGGCCATGAGGTAGGGGACGGTCAGCGGTTCGGAGCCGCCGGCGCGCGCCGCGTCCTCGGTGTCGGCGCCCTCCAGCACCTCCATCGCGTCGTCGACGGTGAAGACACCGACCAGCCTGCCCTCCCCGTCGACCACCGGCAGCGCGAGCAGGTCGGCCTCCTGCAGCAGGCGGGCGGCGGTCTCCCGGTCGGTCAGCGCGGAGGCGGCCACCGGCTCCTGCATGAGCGACGCGATCCGGGTCTCCGGCGACGCGAGCACGAGTCTGCGCAGGCTGGTGACCCCGATGAGCCGGCGGTCCTCCGCGATGACCGGCAGCGTGTAGACGGTCTCCGCGCCCTCGCCCACCGCGCGGATCCGGTCGAGCGCCTGCGCGACGGTCTGGGTGGCCTTGAGCGCCACGTACTCCGGGCTCATCATCCGGCCGACCGCCTCCGGCGGGTAGCCCAGCAGCACGGTGGTCAGCCGCCGCTCGTGCGAGCTCAGGTCGGCCAGCAGGCGGTTGACCACCTTGGCGGGCAGCTCGTCCAGCAGCTCCACCCGGTCGTCGGGGCTGAGGCGGGCGACGAACTCCCGGACCGCCTCGTCCCGCAGCCCTTCCAGCAGCTCACCCTGCACCGGCGGGTCGAGTGACTCGAAGACCGTCATGGCGAGGTCCTTGCTGAGCAGCCGGAACGCCAGCGCCCGGTGGGTACGGTCGAGCCGGACCAGCTCGTCGGCCACCTCGAACGGGCGCAGCGAGGTGAGCCACCGGCGGGCGGCGTCCCACCGGCCGTCCCGCAGCAGCCGCTCCAGGTCGTCCCGGTCGTCCTCGGAGTCCGCCATGCCGTCAATCTGCCAGACCGACGCGGATCCGCCGGGTCGTTGGCCGGGAGTGCACCTGTCTGGCAGGCTGGCGGCATGCCCACGCTCTACCTGTCTACCGACCCGGAGGCGGACGCGTTGCTGGCCCGCGACCCGCTGGCGTTGCTCGTCGGCATGCTGCTCGACCAGCAGGTCCCGATGGAGCGGGCGTTCGTCGCGCCGTACCGGCTGGCGGAGCGGCTGGGCACCGACCGGCTGGACGCCGCGGTGCTGGCCGGGTACGACCCGGAGCGGCTGGTCGAGCTCTTCGCCGCGCCACCGTCGCTGCACCGGTTCCCGCGCGCCATGGCCGACCGGACCCGCCAGCTGTGCCGGCACGTGGTGGAGCGGTACGGCGGCGACGCGGCCGCGATCTGGCGGGACGTCGCCACCGGCGCCGAGCTGCTGCGCCGGGTGGAGCAGCTGCCGGGGTTCGGGAAGCAGAAGGCCAGGATCTTCGTGGCGCTGCTGGGCAAACAGCTGGGCGTACGCCCGGAGGGCTGGCGTGAGGCGGCCGGGGAGTACGGGGAGGAGGGCGTGCACCGGTCGGTCGCCGACATCGTCGACGAGGCGAGCCTGGCCAAGGTCCGCGAGCACAAGCGCCAGCTCAAGGCCGGCGCCGCGAAGCGGTAGGACGCCGCAGGTGGGACACTGAGGTGGTGAAGCGACGCCAACCGCCCGCCGTCCTGATCACCGACGCGCCGCGCAGTCAGGACGAGGAACTCCGCATCCGGCAGACCCGGTACGTGCTGATGATGTCGGTCCGGGTGGTGGCGGTGGTCGCCGCAGCGGTGCTGGTGACGCTCAAGCCGCCGCTGCTGTGGCTGTGGCTGGCGCTGTGCGCGATCGGGATGGTCGTCGTGCCGTGGGTGGCGGTGGTGCTCGCCAACGACCGGCTCCCCAAGGAGCGGCACCGCTGGCGCAGGCACCGGCGGTCGGAGGCCGAGCCGGTGGCGCTGCGGGCCGCACCGGGTCAGATCGACGGGGACGTGGTGTCCGTCCACGAGGACGCCGTGGTGATCGGTGAGGTCGTCGACCCCGACGGTTTGGCCGACGCCACCGATCCACGGGTGCCCGATCCCCGGGCGGACGGGTAGGCGCCGCCGAGCGACGGGCGGCACGTGCCGGTGCCGCCGCCAGGGACGGTCATCCATCGATGATGATGGAGATACGCCGGTCACCCGAACGGGTCGGGACGGGCCCCTGTGACAGAATTGGCGACGTGACCGTGTCGATCGACGCCGCTCCACAGCTCCCCCCGACCCGACCGGAGAACGGGATCTCCGGCGTCCGTCTCGCGGCCGGCATCACGGTCATCGTCCTCACGGTGGTGGCGACCGCGCTGTTCGCGCTCGGCCTGTGGAACCCGTGGCGGCTGGTGTTCCTGCTGCAGCACTTCAACAACCCGTGGGCGGGTCTGTTGACGCTGGGTGTGGGCAGCTTCCTCGCGGTCTGGCTGCTGGCGCCGGTCAAGGCGGAGTCGCGTCAGCCCTGGCGCATCCGGTTTCGTGTCCTCACCGCGGTGGTCGCGGTGGCGGGGCTCGTCACCACCGGGCTGTTCCACCTGTGGTACCGGTACGAGGTGACGGTGCTCGACCGCAGCGACGACGGCACCCGCACCGTGGCGCTGGTGGTCGTCGGCGGCCTCGCCGAACGCGAGCTGATGGTCTTCGACGGTGCGGGCCTGGCCGCCCGGGAGGTGGGGTCCTTCGGCAGGCCGTGCAACCGGGTCCGGGCGTGGTTCTCCGAGGACCGCAACGTGGTGATCGTCGAGCAGGGCTTCGGGGAATGGGAGTTCCACCTCGACCCGGACACCGGTGTTCCCCGACACCGCTTCGGACCTCGGTGCTCCAGCGGTCCGGTACCTGCGACACTGGAGCCATGACCACACCGAGCACGACCACGACGCCTGTCGAGGAGCGCACGACCCAGCGGTACGACGACGGGGACCACGACCGGTTCTCGCACTACGTGCCTCGTGACAAGCTGATGCAGGCGATGGTCGAGGGCATCCCGGTCCGGGCCCTGTGCGGCAAGCTGTGGGTGCCGTCGCGGGACCCGGAGCGCTACCCGATCTGCCCGACGTGCAAGGAGATCCACGAGTCGCTGCCGGAGGGGTAACCGCTCCGGCGCCGCCGGCCGGCGCCGCCGGTGAGGTCCGGCCACTGTCGGGCCGTCGTCCGAACCATCGTCCGACCACCGTCCCGCCGCCGCGAACCTGCGCGGGTCGGCGCGCTGCGCCCTGCCCACCGCCCGGCGGCGGGTGACGTTGTCGCAAGGAGGGAAGTCCGGTTGGGGCCGCCCATCCCGCGGCCGGAGGCGTCGGGTCCGCTCCGGGCCTGGCAGCGCCGCGCCCTGGTGCGCTTCCTGAGCTCGACCGCGGTGGACTTCACCGCGGTCGCCACCCCCGGCGCCGGGAAGACCACGTTCGCGCTGCGGGCGGCTGCGCACCTGCTCGCCGACCGGGCGGTGGACGCGGTGACCGTGGTCACCCCGACCGAGCACCTGAAGAACCAGTGGGCCGCGGCGGCCGAGCGGGTCGGCGTCCGGCTCGACCCCAGCTTCCGCAACGCCGACGTGCACACCGCCGCCGACCTGCACGGGGTGGTGGTCACCTATGCCCAGGTGGGGGCGGCGCCGAAGGTGCACGCCCGGCGTACCCTCGCCCGCCGTACCCTGGTGATCCTCGACGAAATCCACCACGCCGGCCACTCGCGCACCTGGGGTGACGGGGTGGCGACCGCGTTCGCCGCCGCCGAGCGCAGGCTCATGCTGACCGGCACGCCCTTCCGCTCCGACGACAACCCGATCCCGTTCGTCACCTACGAGCGCGACACCGACGGGGTGCTCCGGTCCCGCGCCGACAGCACCTACGGGTACGCCGAGGCGCTGGCCGACGGCGTGGTACGTCCGGTGATCTTCCTCGCGTACTCGGGGGAGGCGCGGTGGCGTACCAGCGCCGGGGAGGAGCTGGCGGCCCGGCTGGGGGACCCGCTGACCAGGGAGCAGGTCGCCTACGCGTGGCGGACCGCGCTGGATCCGCGGGGCGAGTGGATGCCGCAGGTGCTGCGGGCCGCCGATGCGCGGCTGCGGGTGCTGCGGGAGGGTGGCATGCCGGACGCCGCGGGTCTGGTCATCGCCAGCGACCAGGCCGCCGCCCGGGCGTACGCGAGGTTGCTGGGCGAGGTGACCGGGGAGCGCCCGGTGGTGGTGGTCTCCGACGACCAGGACGCGTCGGCGCGCATCGCCCGCTTCACCGACTCCGACGACCGGTGGCTGGTGGCGGTGCGGATGGTCTCCGAGGGCGTGGACATCCCGCGGCTCGCGGTCGGGGTGTACGCGACGAGCGCCGCCACCCCGCTGTACTTTGCCCAGGCGGTGGGGCGGTTCGTCCGGGCCCGCCGGCCGGGGGAGACCTGCTCGATCTTCCTGCCCAGCGTGCCACCGCTGCTGGAGCTCGCCGCCCAGCTGGAGGCGGAGCGCGACCACGTGCTGCGCCCGGATCCGGAGGGGCTGGACGACGCCGCGCTGGCCCGGGCGCAGCGGCGCGAGACGGAGCGGACCACCGAGCGCCGGTTCGAGGCGCTGTCGGCGACCGCGGAACTCGACCAGGTGATCTTCGACGGGGCGAGCTTCGGCGTCCCGGTCCAGCCGGGCACCCCGGAGGAGCAGGACTACCTGGGTCTACCCGGTCTGCTCACCCCCGAGCAGGTGGCGATGCTCCTGCGCCGCCGGCAGGCGGAGCAGCAGCGCGCCGCCCGCCGGGCCGCGGCGCAGGACGCTGCGGTGCCCGGACAGACCACCGCCCCCGACTCGGCGGCGCGCCGGGCGGAGCTGCGGCGACGGCTCAACGCACTGGTCGCCGAGCACCACCGGCGTACGGGTACGCCGCACGCCGTGATCCACGCGGAGCTCCGTCGGCGGTGCGGCGGGCCGCCCACGGCGCAGGCCACGGTGGCCCAGCTGGAGGCGCGCATCGCCGCGCTCTGGGAGCTGTCCGGTCAACGCACGGCGACCGGGCAGCGTCGCGCCACCTAGTCGCGACCCGGCGGTGTGACGCACACGGTCGGCGCCATGGGACGACGATCTCCACCGACGGACAGGATCGGCGTCGCCGGACGCCGACCTCCACCGGCAGACGGGGTCTGCCTATTGACGGACCAGGTCGGCGCCGCGCCAGGTGAACTCGGGGGCGGTGACAAACCGGGACGTGATCTTCGCCAGGTCGGCGGCGTAACGGTTGGCGTGGTGGCCGCAGAAGACGAGCTCACCGTCGCCGACGATGGTGACACGGAGCTTGCCGGCCGCGTTGCAACGGTCGCAGCGGTCGTCGGGTCCGAGGGGCGCCACCGTGTCCGGCGGCGTGAGGGTCGGTGTCATCACCATCCTCCTTTGGTCGTCACCGGCCTGTAGCGGGGCGGAACCTCCGTAATCTCCTTCCCACCATCCTTCAACACATGCGCTGGTCCCGACCTTCCCGGTGCGCGCCTGGGCGAGGTGGATCACACCGGCCCGCCCACCGACGGTCGTCCGGCCCGGGTCGGCGCAGGCCGGCCGTCCGTAGGTGGAGAGGGTGGACAGCGGGGGGGAGGGTCGCACATGACGCACAGTACCGAAACCAGTACGCAAACGCCATACCCGTACCCCGGATACCCTACCGGTCGTCCGGCCGGCAGCCCGCGTGCACCGACGCCCGGCCGCCTGGAGCGCCGGGTCAGTCGAGGTAGTCGCGCAGGACCTGCGACCGCGACGGGTGCCGCAGCTTCGACATGGTCTTCGACTCGATCTGCCGGATCCGCTCCCGGGTGACCCCGTAGACCT
>CAZSNW010000143.1:0-7178 GCA_964608245.1 uncultured Micromonosporaceae bacterium | reverse complement strand
ATCTGCACCTGGACCGGTTGGAGCGGCAGCTGATGGAGGCCGCCGAGCGGGGCACGCCGTTCGGCGGGGTGGAGGCGCGCACCGGGCACCTGGGTGACCGGTCGCACCTCGGCGAGCCGACCGGCTCCCACCTGGCCGGCCCGCCCACCGCGCACCTCACCGACCAGACGGCTGTCGTCGGTCCGCCGCCGCAGGCGGTCCCGTCGCCGGCCGGGATGGGCGCCGCGCCGGTCGACGGCGGCTACCACGGCTACCACGATCCGTCCATGGCCGGGTACGGCGGCGACCCGTACCAGCCGGACGTGACCACCGAGATGCACCTGGGCGCGCCGCCCTCCGCCGGCATGTCGGCCCCCGGGAGCCCGGCCGCACCGTACGGGACGCCCCCCGGTCCGTACGTGCCGCCCGCGGCACCGCCGCCGGCCGGCCGCCACGCGTCGACGGGCCCGCTCGGGCCGGTCGGGTCGCCGGTGCCGGCGGGGCAGCCGGTGTCTCCGATGGCCGGGCCGCCGGCGGGTATGGTGCCACCCTCCCCGCCGGCGCAGGGCGGTCCTCCGACCGGCCCGCTGCCCCCGGTGACCGGCCCGGTCGGCGGCCCGCCACCGCACGCTGGCCTCGTCGGCCAGACCGGTCCGATGGGCCAGAGCGCGTACGTCGGCGACGCCGCCCGGGTCGACGAGTTGCGGCGCACCTTCCAACCGCGCCGGTTCGGCAGCGGTTACGACCGGACGCAGGTGGATCAGCTGTTCGAGGAGCTTCTCGCCGGCCTGGCCGGACGGGCGCCGCTGACCGTCACGGAGTCGCAGCTGGATCCGCGCCGGTTCGACCTGGTGCCCGGCGGCTACTTCGAAGGTGAGGTCGACCGCGCGCTGAAGGAGATCCGGGAGATGCTGCGGCGCCGGTAGCCGGCCGTACCGGTTCACCTTTCCGTCCTCTGTCGCGCACGCTGGGGCGGGGCCGTATGGCCCCGCCCCAGCGTCTACCGCTGTCAGTGGCCGGTCATTTCACGATCTCGTAGGGGACCAGGTGGCAGTCGGTCGTGCTGAGGAGGCTGCCGATGCCGCCGGTCGACGGGATGGTGATCTCGTCCTCCTCCAGCGCCTGCAGAGCCAAAACGTTGATCATGACCCTTTGTCCTCCTTCCGGGTGTTCCTGATGGGCCCGCCGGTCGGTGACCGGCGGGGTGGTCCTCGGTGAGGGCGGGTGTGTCGGGATGCCCGCCCGGTCGTCCGTAGGGGCGGCACGGGCGGCACGGGTTGGGCGGGGCGCCTCGCCCCGCCCAACCACTTCTGACCGCCGTCAGTCGCCGGTCACTCCACGGTCTCGATAGGCAGGATCCGGCAGACGGTCGTGCTGTAGTGACTGTCGCCGCCGGTCGACGGGATGGTGATCTCGTCGACCTCCAGCGCCTGCAGAGCCAGAACGTTGATCATGGCGGTTCACCTCCTTCCGGGTGGGTTTCGACCCGATCCGCCGGCGACCGGCGGGGTGGTCGTCGGTCGTGCCGGCGGACGGCGGGCCGGTGACCCGGCGTGCCGGGATGTCGCCCGGCCTCCGTAGGGAAGGCCGGGTGACATCCGACGGCTCCGTCCGGGCGGGAACGGGGCCAGCCCGACCGCTCCTGCCTGGACGGCGTCGACCGTCGGTCAGTCGAGCACGGGGATGGCGTTGCACCAGGTGTTGCTGAAGAAGCTGCCGCCGCCACCGCCGGTGGCCGGGGCGGTGACCTCCTCGTCGTCCTCCAGCACCTGGAGAGCCAGGACGTCCATCATGTCGATCCACCTCCCTCCGCATCGGGTTCCACGTTCTGCCCGTCGCCTGACGGGGTGCCGGTCTTTGGGGCGCTGTCGGACAGCAGGTCCGTGAGGGTGAAGAACTGGCCCTTGGGTCCGTGCAGGATGCGGTCGAGCGCGAGCAGCACTCCCGCCGATCCGGAGAAGAGTTCGGTGCTGAACCGGTGGTAGAGCTCACCGAGCACCCGGATCCGGCCGCCGGCGGCGGGTGTGACCTGCTTGAACAGACCGCGGGCGAGGTCCACCGCGGTCCGGGCCGCGTCCGGGTCGCCGGCGACGTCGGCGTGGTCGGCCCAGGCGAACGCCATGCCCGCCAACCCTTCGTAGAGCCCCGGGTAGACGCAGTTCCACCGGCTGGCGTACCCGAAGACCCGGGGCAGGGCCTCGGCGAACCGCTCGTCGGCGCCCGCGCGGACGTACCGGGTGAGCACGTGCCCCACGCCGGCGGAGCCGATCCCGAGATAGGGCATCACCCGCGTCGTACGCGCGTCGTCGTTGAAGCCGAGCAGGTCGCCGCGCCGCTCGACCGCGCGGTCCAGCTCGGCGTGCAGCACGGCGGCGCCGTGGCGCAGGTACCGCTTGTCGTCGGTGGCCCGCCACAGGTGGTGGAGGAACAACGCGACACCGGCCCGGCCGTGGAGCAGGCCGCGCGCGTCGCGGGGACCCAGCATCGGCGTGAGGTCCTCCACGTCGCACAGCGCGTCACCGAGCCGGACCGCCTCGTCCAGGTGCGCCTGCGCCCGGGTGGTGCCGTAGAGCGCCAGGTGCGCGCAGCCGACCCCGGCCGCGCCGCCGCCCCAGGTCGCGGTGCGGGTCACCAGCGGATGCCGGCCGGCGGCGTGCACCAGCGACGAGGCGAACTCCGTGTGCCCGAGCTCCGCCAGCACCCAGCCGATGCCGGCGGTACCGAAGTGCAGACCCGGCGGCAGCAGGTCACCGTCTTCGCGCACGTGGTCCCGTAGCCGCGTCACCACCCGGTCGTCCACCGGAGCGTCCGCGTGGTGCAGGGCGTGCAGCACCCCGGCGGTGCCGTAGGCGACGCAGTGCGTGTTGGCGCCGTAGCCGCGCGGCACGCTGGGGAAGATCCGGTACGGGTCGTCCGGGTCGGCCACCGCGATCAGGTCCCGCCGCAGCCCGTCGAACAACCACCGCAGGTGTCCCCGCGGGTCCGCCTCGACCTCCTCCGGGGTGGGCAGCGGCGGCGCGTCCGGGTCGACCAGCGAGGAGAGGGTCACACCCTCCCCGGTCAGGTGCCGGGTCGCCGCCCGCCACAGGTCGTCCGGCACCCGGGTCTTCTCGGAGCCGGTGTCACGGGCCGCCAGCCGGTCGAGGTCGGCCCGCAGGTGGGCGAGCGTGGCCGGGCAGCGTTCCGCGAACGGCCCGGTCGGGAACAGCAGCGCCAGCATCACCGCCGCGTGCCCGTATTCGTCGACCGCCACGCCGGCGTGCTGCTCCGGGTCGATCGGTGTGAATCCGAGCGCGCCCATGTACCGCGGCGGCCCGTCCAGGCGCGTGCAGGCCTCGAAGTCGACCAGGCGGATGTCGCCGTCGTCGGTGATGAGGATGTTGTTCGGGTTGAGGTCGCCGAACCGGTACCCGGCCCCGTGCAACCGCCGCAGGATCTCCGACAGCTGCGTGTTCACCCGCCGGCAGAGGGCGAAGTAGTCCAGGTAGTCCGCCTCCGTGCTGGGCTCGCCGTAGGGGCTGATGACGGCCAGCTGCTGGCTGAGCTTCCGGCCGGGAACCAGCTCCGTGACCATGAACTCGTGTTCCCATTCCCGGACGTACGCGATCGGCCGCGGCGCCACCCCGGGCACCTTCTCGTGCAGGTCGCGGAGCACCTCGTACTCGTGGCGCAACCGCATCTGCGCGGTGCTCCCGTCCCAGTGCACGCCGTTGTGCGCCCGCGCCTCCTTCACGAACACCGGGTTGCCGTCCGGGTCGAGCCCCCGGTACGCGCCACCGGCGTTGCTGCGCGCTAGGGGCGCCACCACGCGGAAGTCACCGATGCGCACCCCGTCGGCGGCGGCCGCCGCGAGGTCCGCCGGCGCCTCCTCGGTGAACGGGTCGGTCACCCCCTCCGGGAGGACGAACTGGACCGTCCGACGGTCGGGCACCGGTTCGCCGCGGCCGTTGCGGACCAGATGCTCGGTGGTGCCGTCCGCGCGTACCCGGACGATCGGACGGAACGCGCCGTAGCGGTAGAAGACGACTCCGGTGTCGCCGTACCGGCGGTCGGTGAGGATGTACGGCCCCTCCTCACCCTTGAGCCGCTGGGTGAGTTCGTCGAGCAGCCGACGAGCGGTCGGCACGTCCGGCGGGTAGACGGTGCAGAACTTGCCCGCCTGCGGGGCCGGCGCGTGCTTGTGGTGTGCGGCCATGTAGGAGCGGTCGCTCGCCAGGTGTTTGAACGGCACTCCGGCGGCGAAGCAGACCTCGGCCACCGTGTCGAGCACGTGCTGCAACCGCTTCGGCCGCGCCGACACGTGGATCTTCCACCCGGCCTCGGGCAGTGTCAGATCGGGGTGGCTCCACTCGCGCCACATCCCGGTGCCGCGCTCGGTCCAGCCGTCGGGCACCGTCGACGGGCGCAGCGCGCGACCGGCGTTTCCCAGGGACCGGTCCGCCGGCTCGTAGTACTCACCCGTCGTCGGGAGGTTTCCCAAGACCAGCAGGTTCATCGGCTGCTCCGGGTGTGGTGTGGTCGGCCAGCGTAGATCACGCAACGTAACCGACTTATCGGCCAGGAGTATACATAGTCTCACCGCGCATTGAAACGCCATTGGACGTTCACTGGACAATGACTGGACGACCGTGGCGCGTAGCGTCATGTGGCGGGTGGTCGTGGACTGTCCGCATGGACGGTAGAGCGGAAGGTGCGTGTGCCTTCCCGGCACCGCACCGTCGGTGAGGAGCATCCGGATGGACGAGGATCGCGACATGTGGGACCCCGGGGCGGACCCCCAGGCAGCCGGTATGAACGGCAACCGTCTGGTGTGCCGGGACATGACCAAGGACTACGGGGGCGCCTTCCGACTCGGGCCGCTGTCGCTCGCCGTCGGCGACGGCGTCACCTGCCTGGTCGGACCCAACGGCGCCGGCAAGTCCACCTTCTTCCGGCTGGCCGCGGGCGTGGAGCGGCCGACCTCGGGCACCTGCGATGTGGTGAGCGACGACGGTCGACCGCGGCTGGGGTTCCTGCCGCAGGAACCACTGCTGCCGGAGGGGGCCACCCGCGAGGAGTTCCTCCACTACGTCGCCTGGCTGTACCGCGTACCGGCGGCGCAGCGGCACGCCGCGGTGACCGGGGCGCTGAGCCGGGTGGCCTCGCCGACCGGGCGCGGACCCGGATCCGGCAGCTCTCAGGGGGCATGCGGCGCCGGCTCGGCATCGCGCACGCCCTCGTGCACGACCCGGCGCTGCTCCTGCTGGACGAGCCCACCGCCGGGCTGGACCCGTGGCAGCGGGTCGCGCTGCGGGAGGCGGTCGCCTCGCTCGCCGACGGACGGATCATCGTGGTCGCCACCCACCTGGTCGAGGACGTCCGCGGGCTCGCCGATCGGGTGATCGTGCTCAACGGCGGGCAGGTCGTCTACGACGGCGATATCCCGGGGCTGGAGGCGCTCGCCGACCCGACCGCGCCCGGGGACACCGACCTGGAACGCGCGATCGCTCACCTGATGGGACCCGAGACATGATCCGACGACTGACGTACGCCCTCCGCACCCTGGTCGGGCCGTGGCTCACCCTGCCCGCGCTGGTGTTGGAGACGCTCAACTTCCTCCAGCGGGGCATGCCGTGGCGCGGCGAGGGCATGTGGACGGTGGAGTGGTTCGCAATCTCGCTGTTCGTCATCGGACCGCTCGCGGCCGGCGCCGCCGCGGTCGACGCGGCCCGGCTGTCCCGCCCCGGCAACATCCACCTGGTGGTCGCGGTGCCCCGGCCCTTTCGCGCGTACCTGCGGGCGGCCGCGTGGTGTGCGGGCCCGCTGGTCGTGCTGCATCGGCGGCCATCGTGGCCGGTGTGCTGGCCGGTCCGGTGACCCGTCCGAGCGTGGGCTGGGCGGCCATCGCCGGCGTGGCCGTGGTGCAGTGCCTGGCGATCGTCTGGTACGTCGCGGTGGGCTCGGCGATCGGCCGCTTCCTCTCACCGCTGCTCGCCGGGTTGGCCGGCGGCGCCGCCGGGTTCGTCCTCTTCTTATCTGCTGTCGGACAGCGTCACCTCCGACCGGTTCGAGCTGCTGGCGCTCGGGGCCGCCACCACCCACCGGATCGGACTCACCTACCACGGCGGGTACCTCGCCGGCCAAGCGCTGGTGTTGGCGGTTACCGCCGCCCTCCTGCTGGTGGTGCCGCTCCGGGTGCGCAGCGGCGCGCGGCTGCCGAGCGCCGCCGGTGTCGCCGCGGTGGTAGCCGCCGCCGCCGTGGTCGTGGCGGCCGGCTCCCTGCTACCCGGGACCCGGGTCCTGCTCGCCGACCCGGTGCCGCCGGACCACTGCGTCGGTGAGGCGCCGCGGATCTGCCTCTACCACGAGCACCGCCGGCTGGCACCGCTGGTCACCGCGCAGGTCGACCGGCTGGTCTCCACCGCCCGGGAGCGCGGGTACGCGGCACTGGTGCCCGACCAGGTGATCGAGAGCAGCCGCAGCTTCGACACCGACGGTCCGGGGACGTTCTCGCTTCAGATCCCCTACACCGCCTACGAGCAGGGCGTGATCCGGGAGGAGGACCTCATCCGGGAACTCGTGATCCCCGACCACTGCGAGGAGCGGCGTGGTGAGGCGCCGCCGAGCGAGCGCTACTGGTGGCGGGAGGCGGCCCTGGTCATGACGTGGTTGGACGTGGCCGGGGTCGACTACGACCCGGAGGACTTCCAGTGGTGGGAGCAGTGGCCGGTGTACGTGCTCAACCCGGAGGAGGTGGCGGAGATCATGGCCGACTTCGCCGCCTGCGACCTGGCGGGGCGGCATTGACCCGGTGGTCGACCGTGCGCGCCTGGGCGGGTGTGCACGCGACCCGGCCGGCGGCCGGGGTGCTGGCCGCGGTGGCCGCGGCGGCGCTGCTGTGGGGGGAGGTGGCCGTCGCCCGCCTCGGCATGGTCGAGTTCCTCGAACCGGTGTCGATGCTGCTCCTGCTACCCACCGCGGCCGGGGTGGCGGCGGCGGTGGCTGCCCACAACACCGGGCGGCTGCCGCTGCCGGACGCGCCCCGGGCGGTGGTGGCGCGCGCCCTGTGGGCGCCGCTGTGGACGCTGGCGGCGGTGGGGGCGGTGTGCCTCGGCCAGCTGGTCGGGGCGGCGGTCGCCTGGGAGGCGGCCGCGCGCAACGTGGTGCTCCACGCCGCTTTTGGGCTGGCGGTCGTCGCGGCCGGACGGGCGCACCTGGTG
>CAZSNW010000142.1:1039-7370 GCA_964608245.1 uncultured Micromonosporaceae bacterium | reverse complement strand
CCGAAGTACGCCTTGGCGGCCGCCTCGATCCCGTGCGCGCCCCGACCGAAGTAGACGGTGTTGAGGTAGAAGTCGAGGATCTGCTCCTTGCTGTACTTCTGGGTGAGCTTGTAGGCCATGGCGGCCTCCTGCAGCTTCCGGCGGTAGGTCTGGCCGTGCAGGTTGCCGGCCGCCCTCGCGTACTGCTGCGTGATGGTGGAGGCGCCCTGCAGCTCACCGCCGCGCAGGTTGTTCCACGCCGCCCGCGCGATACCGATGAAGTCGACGCCGCTGTGCTCCCAGAACTTGTTGTCCTCCGCGGCCACCACCGCGTTCTGCACGATGGTGAGGTTGGTGGTGTCGATGACCTCGCGGTTCTCCTCCATCAGCACCGTCATCTCGGTGCCGTCGGCGAAGAAGATGCGACTGGCCTGGCTGAGTTCCAGCTCGTCCGGCGGGCGGACGTCGTCGACGTAGTAGCTGAGCGCGAGCATGCCGCCGCCGGCGCTCATCACCATCACGGCCAGGAACGACAGCAGCGTGTTGCGCAGCCAGCGCCGCTTCTTGCGACGCGGACGACCCTCGTCGCCGTCGTCCCCTGGACCGCCTGGCCCTCCCGGACCGCCGGGCGGGCGTACCCGGGCGCGTCCCCGGGCGGTGCCGGGCCGGGTCGGCGACCCCGGCACCGAGGCGCGGCCGGTGGCCCGGCCGTTGCCGGACCAGTCGTAGCGGTGCGAGGGTGCGCCGGCGCCGCCGACCGGAGCGGCACCCACCGCGGCGGTGCCCACGGCCGCGCTGCCCACCGCGGCGCTCCCGACCGCGGCACGCCCGGACGCGGACCCGGTGGACTCCGGGAACCCGTCGTCGCTGTGCCGGCCGCGGTAGCCGTCGGATCCCGCGTAGCTGTCGGACCCGTACTCGTCGGTCGCGTAGCTGTCCCGGCTGTACCCGTCCGCCGCGTAGCTGTCGACCGCGTAGTCGTCCGCGTACCCGTTCGCGGCGTAGCGGTCGGCGCGGTGCCCGTTGCCGGGGTGGGCGCCCCCGCGGTAGCCGTCGGCGTCGTAACCGTCGCTGCCGTAGCCGTCCGCGGTCGTCGCCGCGGCGTACTGGTCGGGGTAGGCCCGGTACGGGTCGGTTGAGCCATACGATTCGTATGAGCCGTGGTGGGCGTCGCCTGCCGCGGCGCGCCGACCACGGTACGCGGGCTCTCCGTACGTGCTCATCCCTTCACCATGCCTCCATGGCGCAAACGGACATCACCCGCCATCCGGCACACGTGACACACACCACCGTACGCGCTGGCCGCCGCACGCCGGGAACAGGCGTCCCGACCGGTTCAACGACCGGCCGTGGATCCTGGTGGTGAGGGCTCTTCGGCCCTCCCTGTCACCCGTCACGCGCGTACGCTCCGGCGCACCGTCGCCGGGGCCGGCGGGGCCGGCTCGGCGTCCACGGCGCGCCCGAGCAGGTACTGCCGGACGAGGAAGTTCCAGTCGCAGTTGCGGCACACCTCGACCACGTACACCTGGAACTGGTCGACCCGGGTGGCGAGCTCGGACAGCTCCTTGGGGGAACGGGCCTGGCCGGCGGAGGTGCGCAGATCGTCGCCGTAGATGTAGTGCACCAGGTCGAGGTTCTCCCGCCGGCAGACCGGGCACCGGACCTCGGTGCGCTCCCCGTGGTAGCGGGCGGCGTTCTTCAGGTACGGGGAGGCGTCGCAGACCTCGTGGACCGAGACACGCCCGGCGTACAGCTCGCGCAGCAGCGCCCGGCGCTTGAGCGCGTAGTCGACGACCCGGCGTGGTCCACGCATGGCAAGAAGCGTACGCACGGCCAGCGTGTTGCGCCAGCACACGGCCGATCGTATGCTCGGATGTATCGGTCCGATACATCAGCCAGTTACATCGGCCTGCTACATCAAGCCGTTACATCGGGCTGGTATGTCGGACCGGGCACCGGGCCGGTTCCCCGCGCCCCGTCGGTGACAGAACGCCTCAGGAGGTCGGTGTGGCGACACTGGAGCTCGCCGTCCTTGGCCTGCTGCACGAGGGCCCGATGCACGGATACGAGCTGCGCAAGCAGCTCACCACCAAGCTAGGTGCGATCCGGGCGGCGATCAGCTTCGGCAGCCTCTATCCGACTCTCCGGCGGCTGCAGGCCGAGGGCCTGATCGCCGAGGCCGGCGAGACCCCGGCCGACGACACCACGGTGCCTCCGCTGACCAGCCGGCGGGGCCGCGTGGTCTACCGGATCACCGCCGAGGGCAAGGAGCGGTTCGGCGAGCTGATCGCCAAGGCCGGTCCGGAGTCCTGGGAGGACGCCGCCTTCGGCGTCCACTTCGCCTTCTTCTCCCGCACCGACCGGGCCACCCGGTTGCGGATCCTGGAGGGCCGTCGGCGCCGGGTGGAGGAGCGGCGGGAGGGGTTGCGCGAGCTGCTGGCCCGGGCCGCCGAGCGGCTCGACGCCTACACGCTCGAACTGCAACGGCACGGCCTGGAGGCCTGCGAGAGGGAGGTGCGCTGGCTGGAGGAGCTGATCGCCAACGAGCGGTCCGGTCGTCCTCCGCGGAGCACCGCCGACGACCCCTCGTCGAGCACCACCGACGACCCCCCGTCGTCGGACGACCCATCTGCCACCCCGTCTTCGGAGACGCCGGAGCGGTGAAGATCAGAAAGGGAGGACCCTGATGGGATCCATCCGCGTCGCCATCGTCGGTGTCGGCAACTGCGCGTCGTCACTGGTCCAGGGAGTGGAGTACTACCGCAACGCCTCCCCCGAGGACCGCGTCCCCGGCCTGATGCACGTGCAGTTCGGCGACTACCACGTCTCTGACATCGAGTTCGTCGCCGCCTTCGACGTCGATGCCAAGAAGGTGGGCCGGGACCTGGCCGAGGCCATCAACACCAGCGAGAACAACACCATCCACATCTGCGACGTGCCGCCGACCGGGGTGACGGTGCAGCGCGGGCCGACCATGGACGGCCTGGGCCACTACTACCGCGAGACGATCGAGGAGGCGGACGGCGACCCGGTCGACGTGGCCGAGGTCCTGCGCGCCACCGGCGCCCACGTGGTGGTCTACTACCTGCCGGTGGGCTCGGAGGAGGCGGCCAAGTTCTACGCCACCGCGGCGATGGAGGCCGGGTGCGCCTTCGTCAACGCGCTGCCGGTGTTCATCGCCTCCGACCCGACGTGGGCCGAGAAGTTCACCGCCGCCGGGGTGCCGATCGTGGGTGACGACATCAAGTCGCAGGTCGGTGCCACCATCGTCCACCGGACGCTGGCCAAGCTCTTCGAGGACCGCGGGGTGGAGCTGCTGCGGACCTACCAGCTCAACTTCGGCGGGAACATGGACTTCATGAACATGCTCGAGCGGGAGCGGCTGGTGTCGAAGAAGATCTCCAAGACCCAGTCGGTCACCTCCCAGATCCCGCACGAGATGGCCCGCGGCGACGTGCACATCGGCCCGTCGGACTACGTGCCGTGGCTGTTGGACCGCAAGTGGGCGTACATCCGGCTGGAGGGCCGGGCGTTCGGCGACGTGCCGCTCAACGCCGAGGTCAAGCTGGAGGTGTGGGACTCGCCCAACTCCGCGGGTGTGATCATCGACGCCATCCGGGCGGCGAAGATCGGGCTGGACCGCAAGCTGGCTGGCCCGCTGCTGGCGCCCTCGGCGTACTTCATGAAGTCGCCGCCGGTGCAGTACTCCGACGAGGAGGCCCGGCAGGCGGTGGAGGACTTCATCAAGGGCTGAGCCTTCGGCCGGGCGGTGGGGGCGGTCGGGGTGTCCCGACCCGCCCCCACCGCTCATTCGCGGACGTGAGTACTCTCACACCACCGCCGGCGATGGACGTCGGTGCGCGGAGCGTGCCGGACGGGGCCGGCGGTCGTCACGCGGTGTGACAGTCCGTCGCAACATTCGTCACGCTTTGTCACTATTGCACCGTTGTCGCGTCACCTTAACGGACGATAAGAAATCACCCGACCCTACAGGTGACGCAGCGGAACGGTCGACTGGACTCAGCGTCACCGCGACGACCATAGTCGGGGCATGGCCAAGACGTACGTGCTCGACCGGGTCGCGGCGGACCTGGCCCGTGGCCGGACCCACCCGGCGATCCAGCGCCTCGGCAGTCTGGTCGCTGCCCACCCGACCGACCTCGACCTGCGGCGGCGACTGGCCGAGGCGTACCGGCGGGTGGGCAACCTCGTCCAGGCGGGCCGGTGGGGCTACCTCTCGGCCGACGCGGACGTCGACGGCACCCGGGCGTTCGAGCGCGCGTACCCCTCGGCCAGCGCACGGCTGCGGCAGCTGCGGTGGCCCGCACAGGCGGCGCAGGCCGCCACCGCGTTCGCCCGGCGACGACTGGAGCTTCTCGTCGCCGCGGCGGAGGCGGAGCGGGCACAGCGGCGGCCCCGGTCCGCCGGGCGGCGGGCCCGCACCCCGGCGCCCGTCCGGATGCGCGACCGTGCCGTGGTCGACCTCCGGGCCTGGATAGCGCGACTGGCACGGGCGCGCGGCCTGCCGGCGGTCCTGCTCGTCGCCGCCGCGGCGGCGACGCTCTTCTTCGCCGGACTCGGGGCGGTCACCGTCGTGCAGTGGATCGTCCAGTAAGGACTGTTTATCATTTCGTTATCTTCCCGACCCGTTCCCCGGGTGGCCGCCTCTGGCGCACCTCGACCATGATCAGAGCGTGGCGAAATCAGAGGTGCTGGCACGCGTCAAGGAGGACCTCGCCAAGGGCCACACCTATGTAGCCACCCAGCGGCTCCGGACCCTGATCGCCATCCATCCCGACGACCTCGAGCTGCGGGAGATGCTGGCCGGCGTCTACCGGCAGACCGGCAACCTCGCCGAGGCCGGCCGGTGGGGGTTCCTCAGCACCACGGTCACCGAGGAGGAGCTGGCCGCGTTCCGCCGCACCACCCCCGACCCCTGGCTGCGGCTGCGGATGCTGCGGTGGTCCGGCGACGAGGCCCTGCTGCCCACGGAGGAGGTCCGGCGACGGCTGCGGAACCTGGTGGAGGAGGCCCGTCGCACCGGCCACCCCAGCATCCGTCAGGGTCCGCTGGTTCCGGCACCGAGCTGGTGGCGGACCGCCCGGGACACCACGGTGCCGTGTCTGTTCGTCCTCTTCGTACTCACTCTGGTGGGGGTGCTGACCCTCATCGGCATCGTGCGTGCCGTGGAGTGGCTGCTGGGCGGATGACCGTGCGGGCGCGCCGTGGTTATCCTGGCGCCACGGGCGTGGAGGGCGGTGCGGCGTGAGTACGACCACAGTGGTCCTGCTGCTGATGGGCGGCATCGGGGCGCTCCTCCTGGCCACCGGCCTGCTCGGGGTGGACCTCGACTTCGGCCCGGTGCCGATGGAGGCGGTCGCGGCGGCCGTGGGGGCGTTCGGCTTCAGCGCCGCCGCCGCCAGCGTCGCGCTCGACGCCCGCAGCCCGCTTCCGGTGCTCGTCGCGGTCGGCGTCGGGGTGGCCACCGCGATACCGGCCTGCTGGCTCACCGTCGTGCTGCTGCGCGCCGCCAACCGGATGCGCACCGACGCCACTCCCACCCGTGACGACCTGATCGGGCTGATCGGGGTGGTCGTCACCCCGATCCCGGAGCAGGGCTACGGCGAGGTCCGGGTCGTCCTGGGCGGCGCACCGGTCAAGGTGTACGCCGTCTGCGACCGACCCGTGCCGATGGGTGCCCAGGTACTGGTCGTCTCCGCGGTCAGCGAGACCAGCGTGACGGTCGAACCGTGGTCGCCGCTGCCCGGCCCCGAGTCGGCGACCCGGTCACAGTCCGGTCCCGGGAACTGACGCGTGACCGCCCACCCCGCCTCCGACCGACACCAGGCAGCACCACCCGCATACATCGAGAGGAGACGATGCAACCCTTCGTGATCATGGTCGGCGGCAGTGTGCTGCTGATCTTCCTCCTCATCCTGTTCATCATTTCCCGCATCAAGGTGGCCGGGCCGAACCAGGCGTTCATCGTGACCGGCCGCAAAGGACGGACGACCACCACCGCGGACGGCACGGTGACCCGTGACCTGTCCGGCCAGAAGGTGGTCATGGGCGCCTCGGTCTTCGTCTGGCCGGTGATCCAGAAGCTGCACGTCCTCGACCTGTCCAGCCGGCGGATCCAGGTCGAGATCAGCGGCGCCGTCAGCAAGCAGGGCATCCGCTGCAACGTGCACGGCGTGGCGATCGTCAAGGTCGGCGGCACCGAGGCGGCGGTCCGCGCGGCCGCCCAGCGGTTCCTCAACCAGCAGTCGGAGATCACCACCTTCACCCAGGAGGTGCTCGCCGGTGCGCTGCGGTCCACCGGCGGCCGGCTCACCGTCGAGGAGATCATCCG
>CAZSNW010000142.1:0-1029 GCA_964608245.1 uncultured Micromonosporaceae bacterium | reverse complement strand
CTTCGCCTCGGCGGTGGCCGAGGAGGCGGAGCACTCGCTGACCAACCAGGGTCTGGTGCTCGACACCTTCCAGCTGCAGGACATCCTCGCCGAGGGCACCTACCTGCAGGACCTGGGTCGGCCGGAGGCCGCCCGGGTGCTCAAGGACGCCGCCATCGCGGAGGCCCACGCCCGCCAGGCGGCCGAGCAGGAGCGGCTCGCCGCCGAGGAGAAGATCGCCGAGGCGGAGCGGAACCTCGCCCTCAAGAAGGCCGCCATCCAGGCGGAGATCGACGCCGCCAAGGCCCGCTCGGACGCCGCCGGACCGCTCGCCAAGGCCGAGCGCGACCAGGCGATCCTGGCCGAGCAGCAGAAGGTCGCCGCGCAGGCGGCCCAGCTGAAGGACCGCGAGCTCGACACCGAGATCCGCAAGCCGGCCGACGCCGCCCGTTACGAGATCGAACAGCGGGCCGAGGCCGACAAGAACGCGGAGATCCTGCGCGCCGAAGCGGCGCGGGAGGCCACCATCGCGGCCGCCCAGGCCGCCGCGGAGCAGGCGCGGCTCACCGGTGAGGGTGAGCGGGCCCGGCGGGCGGCGATCGCCGAGGCGATCGAGCGGGAGGGTGCCGCCGAGGCCGCGGCGATCCTCGCCAAGGGCCGTGCCGAGGCCGAGGCGATGCGGCTCAAGGCCGAGGCGTTCAACAAGTACGGCGAGGCCGCCGTGCTCGACCTGCTGGTGAAGGTGCTGCCGGAGGTGGTCGGTGCGGCCGCGTCCCCGATGAGCAACATCGACACCATGACGGTGATCTCCACCGACGGCGCCTCCGCGCTGGCCAAGTCGGTGGCGAACAACGTCGCGCAGGGCCTGCAGCTCGGCACCGACCTCACGGGGGTGGACCTGAAGGCGCTGCTGGCCCGACTGGCGCAGTTCGGCCAGCAGTCCGGGGGCGCGGACGACAAGTAGGCGCCCGGGGACGTCGACAGTTCGACACGGGTGGGGGCCCGGGCCCCCGGCCCCACCGGCCCCCACCCGCCCGCACCCCCGGGCCC
>CAZSNW010000141.1:0-7380 GCA_964608245.1 uncultured Micromonosporaceae bacterium | reverse complement strand
CGGCGGACCGCGGCGATGTGCTCCGGGGTGGTGCCGCAGCAGCCACCGACCAGGGTCACGCTGTACTCGGTGACGAACCGGGCCAACGCCTCGGCCAGCTCCTCCGGGGTCAGCGGGTAGCGGGCGCCCTCGGGGGTCAGCTCCGGCAGCCCGGCGTTGGGCATCACCGACAGCGGCACCCGCGCGTGCCGCGACAGGTACCGCAGGTGTTCGGACATCTCCCCCGGCCCGGTGGCGCAGTTGAGGCCGATCATGTCGACGCCCAGCGGCTGCAGGGCGGTGAGCGCCGCCCCGATCTCGCTGCCCAGCAGCATGGTGCCGGTGGTCTCCACGGTCACCTGGCAGATCAGCGGCACGGTCCGACCGGCCTCGGCCATGGCGCGCCGCGCCCCCACCACGGCGGCTTTGGCCTGCAGCAGGTCCTGGCAGGTCTCCACCAGGATCCCGTCCACCCCGCCGTCCAGCAGACCGGCCGCGCACTCCTGGTACGCGTCGCGCAGCTCCGCGTACGTCACGTGCCCGAGGGTGGGCAGCTTGGTGCCGGGACCGACCGAGCCGAGCACGAACCGTGGGTGCTCCGGGGTCGACCAGGCGTCGGCCCGCTCCCGTGCCAGCCGGGCGCCCGCGGTCGCCAGCTCCCGGATCCGGTGGGCGATGCCGTACTCCCCCAGGTTGCCGAGGTTGGCGCCGAACGTGTTGGTTTCCAGGCAGTCGGCGCCCGCGGCCAGGTACGCGTCGTGGACGGCGGTGACCAGGTCGGGCCGGGTCACGTTGAGGATCTCGTTGCAGCCCTCGTAGCCGGCGAAGTCGTCCGGCTCGGTGTCGGCCCGCTGCAGCATGGTGCCCATCGCGCCGTCCGCGAGCAGCAGCCGGGAACCGAGCACGTCCGCCAACGGGATCCGCATTGCCCCAGATTAGTCGAGCCGACCTGGGAAAATGCCGGTCACGATGTAATTCGCGTGGGTATGCGAGACTGCCGATCGCGTCACTTCTCCGGCTGACGTTTCCCGGCGCACGCCCACGCGGGCACCGTCGCCGCGTCGCGCGCCGTACCCTGGGAGGGTGACGGAGTTCGACGGCCTGCCGGTCCTGCGGGACCCGGTGGCCATCGTGGCGTTCGAGGGCTGGAACGACGCCGCCGACGCCGCCAGTGGAGCGGTCGACCACTGCCTGGACGTCTGGGACGCCCGGGAGGTCGCCGCCCTGGATCCGGAGGACTTCTACGACTTCCAGGTCACCCGGCCGTTCGTGACCATCGACGACGACGACGAACGGCAGCTGGAGTGGCCGACCACCAGGGTGTCGGTGGCGCACCCGCCCGGCGCCCCCCGGGACGTGGTGCTCATCCGCGGCATCGAGCCCAACCTGCGCTGGCGTACCTTCTGCGAGCAGATCCTCGAGGTGTGCCACGCCCTCGAGGTCGAGCGGGTCGTGCTGCTCGGTGCGCTGCTGGCCGACGTCCCCTACAACCGCCCACTGCCGGTGAGCGGCACGTCGGTCGACCCGGCCACGCAGAAGCAGCTGCGGCTGACCCCGAGCCGGTACGAGGGACCGGTCGGCATCATCGGCGTGCTGCACGACGCCTGCCGGCGGGCCGGTCTGGAGGCGGTGTCGTTGTGGGTGCACGTGCCGCACTACGCCAGCAGCCCGCCCTGCCCGAAGGCGACCGTCGCGCTCCTGCACCGGCTGGAGGAGATCCTCGACCTGCCGGTCCCCCTCGGTGACCTGGCCGAAGAGGCCGCCGACTGGGAGACCGGCGTACGCGCGGCGGTCGCGGCCGACGTCGAACTCTCCGAGTACGTGCAGGAACTCGAGCGCCGTATCGGCGAGGACGGCCTGCACCCCATCTCCGGCGACGAGCTGGCCAGCCAGTTCGAGAAGTACCTGCGGCGGCGGCGTAGCTGACGGTTGGTGTTTTCGATCTCGGTGCCGTTGTGGCGGTAGGTTGGCCGTGTTACGTTGCGTAACGCATCCTAGGAAGCTAGGCTAAAACGCCGTGAGCATCGAGGCCGTCAACCCCGGGGCCGCCGAGTCGCCCCACCGTCAGATCGCCGCCACGCTGCGCGCCCGCATCCGCGCCGGCGAGTGGGGGCCGGGCGAGCGGCTGCCGTCGATCCCGGACATCGCGGCCCGGTTCGGGGTCGCCAAGCAGACCGTCCAGCGCGCCATCGACCAGCTCCGCATCGAGGGCGTCCTCATCACCCGTCCCGGCTCCGGCACCTACGTGCGCGGCACCCGCCGCCGGCTCAACCGGTTGTCCCGCGGCCGGTACGGCCCCCGCCGCGGCTACCACGTGGACCTCGCCGCCCGCTACCGGCAGGAGCTGCTCTTCGCCGGCCGCGCCCCGGCCCCGCCGGAGGTCGCCGACGCGTTCGGGGTGGACGACGGTACCGAGCTCGTGGTGCGTCGCCACCTGGTCCGCACCGGTGACGCCCCGGTGGAGGTCGGCGCCTCCTGGTTCCTGGTGGCCGACGCCGGCGGCACCTCCCTGGAGCGGGAGAAGGCCTTCGGCCGCCCGCTCTACCAGGAGGTGGAGGAGGTCACCGGCCGGCGGTACGCCACCGCCACCGACCAGATCACCGCCCGCCAGGCCACCCGGGAGGAGGCGGAGGCGCTGGCCGTCCGGCCCGACACGCCGGTGCTGCACCTGTTGCACGTGGCCTACGACCCGCAGCACCGCCCGATCGAGGTGGCGCAGGCGACCTGGCCGGGCCCGGTCACGGTGCTGACCGAGCGCTACGACATCCCGGCCGCCCCGCCGGACCCGGATCCCGATCCCGGGCTGGTGCTGGGCTAGGGCCGGACGTCGCACCCGGACCGTCGGCGTCGCGACGGGACCGTGGGCGTCACAGGCGGACGCCCAGCAGCGCGTCGACCGCGTCGCGGACCAGGGCCGGCGCCTGCGGGTCGTCGCCCTCCCCGGCCAGCGCCGCCTCCGCCCAGGAGTCCACCAGCGCCAGTGCCGCCGGGGTGTCCAGGTCGTCGGCGAGCCGCTGCCGCAACCCGGCCAGCAGCGCGGCCCCGTCCGGGCCGGTCGGCGCGGCCACCGCCTCCCGCCACCGGGCGAGCCGCCTGGTCGCCTCCTGCGCGGCCTTGTCGGTCCAGTCCCGGTCGGCCCGGTAGTGGTCGGCCAGCAGCGCCAGCCGCAGCGCCATCGGGTCCAGGCCGTTCTCCCGCAGCCGGTGCACGAACACCAGGTTGCCGCGGGACTTGCTCATCTTCTCCCCGTCCCAGCGGATCATCCCGGCGTGCACGTAGTGGGAGGCGAACGGCGCCGCCCCGGTCAGCCGCTCCGCGTGGGCGGCGGAGCACTCGTGGTGCGGGAAGACGAGGTCGCGTCCTCCACCCTGGACGTCGATCCGGTCGCCGAGGTTCGCCAGCGCGATGACCGCGCACTCGATGTGCCAGCCGGGGCGCCCCGGCCCGAGCTCGCCACCCGGCCAGGACGGCTCGTCCGGGCGCGCCGCCCGCCACAGCAGCGGGTCCAGCGGGTCCCTCTTGCCCGGACGGTCCGGGTCGCCGCCCATCTCGGCCGACAACCGGAGCATCTGCTCACGGGACAGGTGCGACTGGTAGCCGAAACCGGGCACGCAGGAGACGTCGAAGTAGACGTCGCCGTCGGGCATCCGGTACGCGGCGCCGTCTGCCAGCAGCCGGCTCACCCGCTCGACGATGAGCGGAATCGCCTCCACCGCCCCCACGTACGCGTCGGGCGGCAGCACCCGCAACGATTCCATGTCGCGCCGGAACAGCGCGGTCTCCCGGACCGCCAGCTCACGCCAGTCCTCACCGTCGCGGGCGGCCCGCTCCAACAGCGGATCGTCCACGTCGGTGACGTTCTGGACGTACCGGACCCGGTGGCCGGCGTCCCGCCACACCCGGCCGATCAGGTCGAAGGTCAGGTACGTCGCGGCGTGCCCGAGGTGGGTGGCGTCGTACGGGGTGATCCCGCACACGTACATCCGGGCACCGTCCGGCCCCGGTCGGGTCGGGTGCACCGCCTGCCGCGCGGTGTCGTACAACGCCAGTTCCGGGCCCCGGCCCGGCAGCTCGGGCACCTCCGGTGCCGCCCACGCCTCCACGGTCCCCAGCGTAACCAGCCCCCGCTCCCCCACCTCGGCGGGCGGCGGGTCACCAGGGCGGCCAGGGGATCAGCGGCCGGTCGGGCGACGGCAGCGGGAACCTGCTGTCCTTCGCGAGCGCCTCCGCGCGGACCGCGGTCGCGGCCACCTCCTCGCGGCTCAGGTGCTCAGCGAGCCGCTCGCCCAGCCGGCCGGCCAGCTCCGTCGCCAGCCGCTGGAGCATCTCCACCGATCCGTCCGGCAACGGCCGACCGGCGAACCCCCACAGCACGGTCCGCAGCTTGGGGTCCACGTGGAAGCAGACCCCGTGGTCCACCCCGTACACCCGGTCGTCGGCGGTCCGCAGCACGTGGCCGCCCTTGCGGTCGGCGTTGTTGAGCACCACGTCCAGCACCGCGAGCCGCGCCAGCCGCTCGTCGTCGGCGTGCGCGAGCAGGTACCCCCGGCCCTGCTCGTCCCGGGCGGCGAGCACCGGGTGCCAGTCGGGCGGCAGCTCCTCCTCCGGCACCAGGTCGATGAGCGGCTCGCCGGTGTTCTCCTGCCAGGCCTGGCACATGCCCGGCCCCAGCGGCCCGTCCCGCAGCACGGTGGGCGGCACCATCGACCAGCCGACGGCGTCCGCCAGCAGGAACGCGGCGACCTCCCGGCCGGCGAGCGTCCCGTCCGGGAAGTCCCACAGCGGCCGTTCCCCCGCCACCGGCTTGTACACGCAGGTCACGCTCACCCCGTCCAGGGTGGCCCGGCCGCGCAGCGTGACGTTGGAGGCGTCGGTGAGCCGGCCGTCGAGCTCCAGCGCGCCGTGGGTGAGGACCGCCAGCACGCCGGCGGTGTCCACGGTCGGGTCCACGTCGACCACCTCACCGCTCCGGCGCCGTGCAGGCGGCCACCGCCGCGGTGCGGCCGGGCATTACGACACGTCCACCGGACGGTGGTAGCCGTTGTGCCGGGGGCAGACGTGGCCGCGCGGGTCGAGCGGCTGCCCGCACAGCGGGCACGGCGGGCGGCCGGCGGCCACCACCCGGCGGGCCCGTTCGATGAAGGCGCGGGTGGCCGCCGGGCTGATCCGCACCCGCAGCCGGTCCAGCGACTCCTCGGACTCCTCCTCGTCGCCTCGGGGCGCCTCGATCGCCTCGATCACCACGGTGGCGGTGTCGACGTCGTACGCCAGCCCCAGGGTGCCGACCCGGAACTCCTCCTCCACCGGGGTGGCCAGGGGACCGTTGTCGACGTCCTCCGCGGAGACCTCGGTCAGCGGCAGCCCGAACCGGCGGTTGGCCTCGCGCAGCAGCTCCTCCAGCTTCTCGGCGAGCAGCGAGACCTGCACCTTCTCCAGCACCACCGACACCACCCGGCCGCCGCCGCTGGCCTGCAGGTAGAAGACGCGTTCGCCCGGCTCACCGACGGTGCCGACGATGAACCGCTCCGGTGGCTCGAACGCGTACACCCGGTGGCTCATGTCTCGACCTTACCGTCGGTGGCGGGTCCGGCCGGGGTGCCGTGGGCGCCGCTGCCGCCGCCCACCGCCAGTTCGGTGGCCGACCAGTCGGGGAGCCGCAGGTCACCGGTGTCGGACAGCCGCAGCAGGTACGGCCGGGCGGGGGTGTAGCGGACCACGGTGAGCGAGCCGGGTTCCACGACGATCCGCTGGAAGAGGTCCAGGTGCAGCCCCAGGGCGTCGGCGACCACGGCCTTGACCAGGTCCCCGTGGGTGCAGGCGAGCCACACCGCCTGGTCGCCGTGCCGCTCGCCGACCCGCGCGTCCCAGTCACGCACCGCGGCCACCGCCCGGGCGGCGGCCTGCGCCATCGACTCCCCGGCCGCTCCCGGGAACCGGACCGCCGAGGGGTGGGTCTGCACGCGCCACCACAGGGGATCCTCGGCGAGGTCCTCAAGTCTGCGGCCCTCCCAGTCGCCGTAGCCGCACTCGGTGAGCCGGTCGTCCACGGTGACCTCGACCCCGGGCAGGGCGAGCTTTACGGTGCGCCGGCAGCGCAGCAACGGGCTCGACACCACGGCGGCGAGCGTCACGCCGCGCAGCCGGGCGCCGGCCGCCTCGGCCTGCGCCACCCCCGTCTCGTCCAGGTCGACCTCGGTGCGGCCGGCGAGCGTACCGGCGGCGTTGGCGGTGGTGCGGCCGTGCCGCAGCAGGATCACCGTGGCCATCCCGGACACCTCCCCCGTCGTCAGGTGGCGCTGACCACGCCGGTGACCAGCAGCGCGACGATCACGCCGCTCAGGGCCAGCCGGTACCAGACGAACGGCACCAGACTGTGCCGGCCGACGAACCGCAGCAGCCATGCGATCGACGCGTACGCCACCACGAAGCTCACCGCGGTGCCGACCGCCAGCGCCGCGGTGGAGACGCTGCCGGTGGCGTCCGCCTCCCCCAGCTCCAGCACGCCCGCCCCCACCAGCGCCGGGATCGCCAGGTAGAAGGAGAACCGGGTGGCGGTGACCCGGTCGAGGTCCCGCAGCAGGCCGAGGGTGATGGTGGCGCCGGCCCGGGACACACCGGGGATCAGCGACAGCACCTGCCCCGTCCCGATCACCAGCGCGTCGGTGACGTTGAGATGCGCCTGCCGGCGTACCTGGGTGGCGGCGTACTCGGCGAACCACATCACCCCGCTCCAGACCGCCATGCCGGCCGCCACCGTCCACAGGTTCCAGACGCTCTTGACCAGGTCCTGGCCGAGGTAACCGGCGACCACGATCGGCACCGAGCCGATGATCACGTACCAGGCGAGCCGGTAGTCCGGCTCACGGCGGGCGGTGGCGGAGAACAGGCCGCGCAGCCACACCCAGGCCAGGCGTCCGATGTCGCGGGCGAAGTAGACCAGGACCGCGGCGATCGCGCCCATCTGGACGACCGCGGTGAACGCGATCACCGCCGGGTCGTCGATGGGGATGCCGAGCAGCTTCTCGACCAGCGTCAGGTGCGCGGTGGAGGAGATGGGGAGCCACTCGGTGATCCCCTCCACCACGCCGAGCAGGACCGCGTGCCAGAGCTCCACGGGTCACCCGATCCCGGCCAGCTCGGCGGCCTCGGCCACGGTGCGCAGCGTGGCGAGCGCGGTCTCGCGGTCGGACGCCATCGGGGACACCGACAGGGTGGTCACGCCCGCCTCGGCGTACGCCCGCAGCCGGTCGGCGATGCGCGCGCGGTCGCCCAGCAGCGAGGTGCGGTCGATGAACTCCCACGGCACCGCGGCGGCCGCGTCCCGGTGCCGGCCGGCGAGGTACAGCTCCTGCACCCGGTCGGCCGCCTCGCCGAAGCCCATGCGGGTGGCCAGCCGGTGGT
>CAZSNW010000140.1:0-7509 GCA_964608245.1 uncultured Micromonosporaceae bacterium | reverse complement strand
GACAGGCGACGGCACGCCCGACGGCGGGGACCTCTGGCACCCGGGCGGCCTGGACCAGCCGCCCGACCCGACCGTCACCGCCGACGCCGTGATCAGCGCCCCCGTCGACCCCGGGCGCGGGTGGCTCCCTGGCGACCCGTACGACCCGCGCTGGGCGTACGGGGTGCCCCCGCGTACCGAACCCGAACTCGCCTTGGTGCAGCACGCGCTGGCGTCCCTGCGGCCTGGCGGGCGGGCGGTGCTCCTGCTGCCGTCCGCGGTCGCCTCCCGCCCCGCCGGTCGTCGGATCCGCGCCGAGCTGCTGCGGCGCGGCGCGCTGCGCGCGGTGGTCGGACTGCCGACCGCCGCGGTACCCGGCCACAGCACGGCCCACGCGCCCGGCGTCCACCTCTGGGTGCTCCGCCGGCCCGGCGCCGACGGCGACCCGGGGCCCGGCGCGGACCACGTGGTGATCGTCGACTGCCGGATCACCGACCCGGCGGACCTCACCCGGCTCACCGACACGGTCGCCGACCTCGTCGAGCACCCGGAGACCGCGCCGCCGGGCGCCCGGCGACCGGACCCGTCCGACCTGCCCGACCAGGTACGCGCACGGGTGTTCGCCGTCATCGACCTGCTGGACGAGACCACGGACGTCTCACCGGCCCGGCGACTGCTCGCCGACCCGGAACCGGTGGACGGCGCCGCCGTGGTGGAGGTCCGCGACCGGTTGCGGGACGACCTGCGGCGGCTCGCCGACCTGCTACCCGCAGTCGGACCGGCTCCCGGGCTCGGCGGCCTGCCCATGATCCAGATCGGGGACCTCGTCCACAGCGGAGCGCTCACCGTCACGCTGCGACAGCTCGGCCGCGGCGACACCGACGCCGTCGACGGGCCAACCCTGCCCCTGTGGCGGGCGCGCGACGTGCTCGCCGGCCACGGACCGACCGGCCGGGCGGCGGCTGAGCCCGCCGACGACCTGGTGACCGTGGAGGAAGGCGACGTCGTCGCGCCCGCGGTGGGCCACCGGTTCACCGCCCGGGTGGTGACCGCCGCCGAGGCGGGCGCGGCGCTCGGCCCCAACCTGTACCGGCTGCGGCCCGACCCGTCCGCCCTGGACCCGTGGTTCCTCGCCGGGTTCCTGCGGCGGGAGGGGAACACCCACCACGCCGGGACGATCGGGTCGCTGCACCGGTACGACGTCCGCCGCGCCCAGGTGCCCCGGATCCCGGTCGAGGAACAGCGGCGCTACGGCCGCCTGTTCCGGCAGCTCGCCGAGTTCGAGCAGCTGCTGCGGCGTACCGCCGAGGAGGGCGACCGGTTGGGCCGGCTCGTCGCCGACGGACTGGCCGCCGGTACGCTGCGGCCCGCCTGACGGCCGACCCGACCGCGGGCCGGGCGGCTCGTCCGGACGGCCGCCCGACGAGCCGTCGGCGCGTACCCGCCGGCGGGGACTCCCGCTGACGGCCGCGGTGGCGGTAGCGTGCGGACGATGGACGAGCAGATGATCGAGGCCGGCGGGTCGACGGGCGCCCTGGCCGAGGCCATGGGCATCCGCGTGCTGGAGGCCTCCCCGGAGCGGGTGGTCGGCACGATGCCGGTCAAGGGCAACACCCAGCCCTACGGGCTGCTGCACGGCGGCGCGTCCTGCGTCCTCGCGGAGACCCTCGGGTCGATCGGCGCGGCTCTGCACGGCCGGGCGATCGGCGGCCGGATCGCGCTCGGGGTCGACATCAACGCCACCCACCACCGCGCCGTCCGCGAGGGCATTGTGACCGGGGTGGCCACCCCGGTGCACCTGGGCGCCACCGTCGCCACCTACGAGGTCGTCATCACCGACGACGACGGGCGCCGGGTGTGCACGGCGCGGCTGACCTGCCTGCTGCGGAAGGTGTGACCCGCCGGGCCGCGGCCGGGGCCGGTGTGCGTTGGGTACCGCGGTGTCAGCCCCGGGTGGGCAGCTTTGGCAGCGGGCAACCCGAGCACAGCTTCGGCTTGGGCAGGGTGAACGCCAGGCAGCAGGTGTGGCGCCGGACCGTGGCGCCGCTGCCGTCGGCCGACGGCGCCACGGTCACCAGGTCGGCAACGTCCAGCGCGGACAGCACGGTGTGGGCGGTGGCGACCGTGGTCTCCGCCGGGGTGGACAGCCCCCGGACCACCGCGTACGCGACCGCGGAGGCGAGCGAGCCGAGCAGGGTACGCGTACCGAGGCGTACCCGGTCGGCGAGAGCGTCGACCAGCGGGTCGAGGTGGGTGGTGCGCATCGTCTCGCGCAGCAGCCGCAGCAGCTCGGTCGGGCCGGGCACCACGTGGACGTCGGGGTGCTGGCCGGCGACCGGGTCGCCGGCCAGCACCCCGAACCGCAGCCGGCGGAACCCCACGGTCACGAACTGCTCCTCGCCGGGGTAGCGCAGCAGCACGTCCGCCGGGTCGAGCAGGGGCACCCGACTGGCGGTCGCCCAGCCGAGCACCGGCGGCATGGCGAGCCAGTAGGTGTACATGCGGAACGCGAGCGCCGCGGCGGCGTGCGGGGTGGCCCGCCACCACGCGCGGGCGGCGGCCAGCAGGTCGTCCAACCCGGAGCCGTCCGGATCCAGCAGCTCGGCCGCGCTCACCCACCCGGTCGGGTCGGGCACCACCAGCCCGGGCGCCAGACCGCTCAGTCCGGCCGGGCCGCGGCGTCGGCGTACCTCGGCGAACGCCTCGTGCAGCGGTGCGAGCGCGGCCGATGCGCCGTCGGAGCGGTCGGCGGGCGCGCCGTCGGGGCGCCCCGAGGCCGTGGCGTCCGGGCGGTCCGTCCCGCCCGCATCCCGGGTCGGTGTCGTCACGGGGCCAGGCTAGCCGCAACGTGGCCGTCGCCCGCCGGCCGTGCGTAGGCTGCTCGCCATGACGAGCACCGTGGGGGTGTCGCGGCGGATCCTCGGTACCGAGGTGCTGATCGTGCTCGGGGTGTCGGTCGGCGCCTCGGCGCTGTGGGCGGTGCTGCGGATCATCGAGCGGCTGACCCGGGACCAGGCGCTGGCCGAGCAGACCGCGGCGCTCAACCGCGCGCAGGTCCCGGACCGGCCGTGGCTGGACCTCGCGTTCCAACTCACCGGGCACGGGCTGGCGCTGGTGCCGGTGCTGCTCGCGTTGTTCCTGCTCGCGCGGACCGTGGGCTCGGTGTCACCGGAGCCGGCGCTGGCCGGGGCGGCGGTCCCCACACCCGTACCGGCGCCCGCGGGGTCACCGAAGGTGCAAGCGGGGCCACCGGAGGCGCCCGCGGGGTCACCGGAGGGGTCCGGCGCCCCGACGGCCGCCGGGACCGGCGTCCTCGCCGCCGGCGCCCGCGCGATCGGACTCGACCTGCGACGGCCCTCCACCGACCTGGGGACGGGGCTCGTGCTCGCGGCCGTGATCGGCATCCCCGGGATCGGGCTCTACCTCGCCGCGTACCAGCTGGGTCTCAGCGCCCGCATCGCCCCGGCCAACCTGCCCGACGTGTGGTGGGCGGTGCCGGTGCTGATCCTCGCCGCGGTGCAGACGTCGCTGGTCGAGGAGGTGATCGGGGTCGGCTACCTGTTCGCCCGGCTGCGCCAGCTCGGCTGGGCGCCGGCCGCGGTGATCGCCGTGCACGCGCTGCTGCGCGGCGCGTACCACCTCTACCAGGGGTTCGGTGGCCTCGTCGGCAACGCGGTGATGGGGGTCGTCTTCGGCCTGGTCTACCTGCGGGTACGCCGGGTGATGCCGCTCGTGGTCGCGCACGTCACGCTGGACGTGGTGGCGTTCGTCGGGTACGCGCTGCTGCACGAGCACGTGAGCTGGCTGCCCTGACCTCCCGCGGCGATCCGCCGGGCCGTCCGCGCACGGTGGCGGACCGTCGGAGCGCTCAGCTCGGCATGCCGCGGCGGTAGTAGCGGACCGCGCGGTGGGCGAGCCGCTCCAGGCTGTCGCGCTCCTCACCCACGGCCGCCAGGGTGCGCACCGCCCGGGCGAGCACCTTCCGGCCGACCAGCCGGGCCGCCACCGCCACGAGCACCCCGGAGCGACCCACCGGCCACCAGACGGCTCCCTCGGACAGGCCGAGCAGGTGCAGCAGGTCGGACGCGCGCCTGGCGTCGGTGGGGTCGTAGCCGTACGCGGCGGCCACCCGAAGCACGAGGGCCGCGCGTACCAGGGCGGTGGCGGGCAGGCGCAGGGCGGCGCCGGGCCCGGCCGCTTCGATCGCGCCGAGCAGCCACGCCCGGCGGGTGGCCTGCCAGGCGGCGAGCCGGGCGAGCTGGTCGGGGGTGGCGTCCGGGTAGGTACGCCGCAGCGTGTCGACCCAGGCCGCGGCGCGCGGGCCGAGTTCGGCGACCGCGAGTTCGGCGAGCCGCTCCGGGGGCTCGCCGGGTCGGCGCACCGCCTCCCAGGCCGCGTCCGCCCAGGCGCCGGTCGGCACGACGGTACGCGGGAGCATCCCGCCCGGCTGCCCGGTGTGCTCCGGCTGCGTGGTGGTCCGCGGTGCCGGTGGCGTGGCCGCGGTGGTCGTCCCGGTGTCCGACGTGGGCGTTTCCGTGGGGACCGTCTCTGTGACCTGCTCCGTGGTGGAGGTGGTCTCCGCGGCGGTGGTCTCCGCCGTAACCGGGGTGGGCTTCCCGGCGGTGGTCTTCTTCGCCGCGGACCCGGTGGCCTTGCGGGCCGTGCCGCCGGTCCTCTTCGCCGCGCCGGTGGTCTTCTTCACCCCGTCGGCGGCCTTCTTCGCCGCCCCGCCGGTCTTCTTCGCCGAGCCCGTCGCCTTGCGTCGGGGCGGCGGGGTGTCGGCCGACCGCTCACCGCCGCCGTCGGCCGGCGACGCGTCCCCGGTGGGCGGCAGGTCGCGGTCAGGCGTGGTGTGGTCGGCCATGTCGCCGCAGCATAACGCCTTGTGGCGGGTCCAGGAAGGGTTGGCGCGCCGGTCGGGTCCCGGTGGGGGGTGGGACCTTTGCCGCCGACCCCCGACAGACGGTATCCTCTAGCGGCGACGGACCCTGACGGGAACGTCGATGGAGGCTTCGCCTAGTCTGGTCTATGGCGCCGCACTGCTAATGCGGTTTGGGCTTACGCCCATCCGGGGTTCAAATCCCCGAGCCTCCGCGTGACAGACCGGTCTGTACACTGGTCTGGCAACTGCGCCCGTAGCTCAACGGATAGAGCATCTGACTACGGATCAGAAGGTTAGGGGTTCGAATCCCTTCGGGCGCGCCACCCAGGGGAAGGCCCCCGACCAGCCAAAACGGCCAGGTCGGGGGCTTTTGCGTCTCTGTCATGATCGGCACCTGGGCCGCCGTGGGAGCCACGTTGGGAGCCACCGGACCTCACTCTCCGAACAGCGCCCGCGACATGACCTCCGCCGCCGAGCGCCGGTCGCCTTCCATCAGGTGCCCGTACACGTCCTTGGTAATGGCGATCGAGGTGTGCCCAAGCACCTCGGAGACCACGTGCAGCGGGGTGCCCTGGGCCAGCATCAGCGAGGCCCCAGAGTGGCGGAGTTCGTGCGGGTGCCAGTGACCGAGGCCGGCCCGCTTGCACAGGGCCGAGAGCCAGTGCGAGAAGTTGTCGGGATCGAGCGGCGTGCCGACCTCACTGGGGAAGATCAGGCCGTGATCCTGCCATGCCTCACCCGCGGCTAGCCGTTCCTCAGCCTGCCTAGCCCGGTGCCGGCGCAGCAGCTCCAGCAGTTGAGATGTGAGGTACAGCGTTCGCCGGGAGCGCTGCGTGACGAAGCAGCTCAAGGAAGCACGCCTTCTAGCAAGCCGCACCGGATCAGTTCGTCACCGCCGCCGGATCGAACGTCTTACCCGAGCGATGTAGGCCCCGACGTGCCGAACGCGAGCACATGCAGCAGGGCAACCAGCGTGCCCGACCCAAGCAGTTCACCCCGAGCCATCAGATCCGGTATCTCCCGCAGAGGTATCCACGCGACCCGGCCCGATTCTTCGGCGTCGTCCGGCTCACCGACATAGGTCGCGCCACGCCCAATGAAGATGTCGTGCGGAGCGTCCACCATGCCGATCAGCGGCTGATACTGCATCACATGCCGCAGTTCAGCCGGCCGCCACCCCGTCTCCTCCTCAACCTCACGGGCCGCCGTCTTGGCCGCGTCCGCGCCTTCATCCACCAGACCACCGGGCAGCTCCCAGCCCCACCGCCGAGGAACGAAACGGTAGCGCCACAACATCAACACCCGGTCCTGCTCATCAAGCACCGCAGCGACGACCGCGCGGTGAAGCCGTACGACGTGATGCTCAAACCGCTTGACGCCGGGCGGCTCTACATCGACAAGCTCAAGTCGAACCCACGGATTGTCATAGATCGTCCGCTCACCGTATATCGACCAGGGCTGCAAGTCCTTCTCGGCACTCATGCGCTCCCGCTTCCGCCCTTGCCAGTTACGAAGTACGCCCGTCCGTGCTCAGCACGAATGAGCCCTTCCGCCACCAACTTCGTCAGCACCAAGCGCACCGTCGTCCGACCCGCGCCTAACTCCTCAGCCAACTTCCGCTCAGAAGGCAGCTTGTCCTTCGGGCCGTACTCACCCGAGGCGACCATGCGACGGATCGCGTCCTCAACCCGCGCCGTAACCTCACCCATGCGTACCGCCTCCCAAGGGCTCTATCCACGACCAGCCTACTGGTACGCGCCAGTACAGCCACCCCGGCGAACAGCACATGGGTGTGTAGCTCTACGCACGTTTGGGCGCTTCCGTCCTATTTGAGAGTCAGCTTCTAGACTTTTGCTTTGTTCCTATTCCTGTAGACCCGCCAAATTTCCTGGATACCGATTTCGTCGACTGCCTTCTTTATTGCGCCAATCGCTTTCTGTGAGTAGCGCGTAAAGGACACTCCTCCGATGGTAATTACTTTGCAGTAATCCGGATTTTCCTGTAGTTTCAAGTACCAAATGACAGCACTTGTCTTACTGGTCGTAAGGCCGACGTGTCCAACGAGGTCCCTGTGTCCCAGGTTGTAGTAGTCCAGTTCATTCACACGTTTAACAGCAATAACCGAGGCATCCGAAGTGCCTTCTGGGACCAATTGGACGGGGATGCCCTCCTTTTTTGTAATGCGAAGACTGAGCGTGGGTCCAGTGCCCTCGGTTACAAAGGTGACTGAGGCTATTCCAGGAAATACCTCGTCAAACTCTTTTCCCTGAACAAGCTGCTTCCCAAGACGCTGTAAGTCCGCCTCGCCCGGCTGTAGATTTTCTCCCCGTATTACCCCATCAACAATCGCTAAAGCCCGCAGCCTCGCTGCTGCCTCAGTTCTTCTCCTGGTACCGGGTGCGAGTAGACGTGCTACCTCAGACGCTTCCTCAGTGAATAGCGCTATAGGGTCGATCGGTGCCATAGTTGAGACAGGAAGGACGCGATCGGGAAGATACGTTTGTAGATCTTCGCCGAATACTTCCTTGAGGATGTCTCGGAATAGAGTTATCCCAGCCTGCGCGTGTAGGTATAGGTGGCCCTCTGAGATATCAACTAGGCCGTGTTTCATAAGTGTCGTTCCAGGCAGCGGAGCCAGGTGTTGATCA
>CAZSNW010000139.1:0-7594 GCA_964608245.1 uncultured Micromonosporaceae bacterium | reverse complement strand
TGTACGCCAGCGGCGCCACCTCGATCGTGCCGGACTGGATCAGCCGCGGGATCGAATCCGGGTCGACCATGTCGTGCAGCGCATCGTAGAGCGGCCGTAGATCGGGGTCGATCTTCTCATACAGCGTGCCGGGCAGGTATCCCAACCGCTCACCGGCCTCCACCGCCGGGCGGGTCAGGATGATCCGGGTGACCTGCTTGGCCTGCAGCGCCTGCACCGCCTTGGCCATCGCCAGGTAGGTCTTGCCGGTGCCGGCGGGGCCGATGGCGAACACCACCGTGTACTTGTCGATCGCGTCGACGTACCGCCGCTGACCGAGCGTCTTGGGCCGGATGGTGCGCCCGCGGCGGGAGAGGATGTTGAGGGTGAGCACCTCGGCCGGGCGCTCGTCGATGTTCTGTTCCAGCATGCCCAAGGTGCGTCGGACGCTGTCGACGGTGAGCGTCTCCCCCCTCTCGATCAGCTCGAGCAGTTCGGAGAAGACCCGCTCCGCCAGCGCGTTGTCGTCCGGCGAACCGGTGATCGTGATCTCGTTGCCACGGACCAGGATGTCGCTGTTGATCGACCGTTCCACCAGCTTGAGGATCTCGTCGGCGGTGCCCAGCAGCTCCACCATCACCCGGGGATCCTCGACCGTGATCCTGGTCTGAGCCTGGCCCGGTGCCTGCCTGCCGACAGGGGGCGAGTTGTCCGTGATCGTCATAGTGCGGCCGTACGGCCGGCGCCACCCACTTCCGTGTCTACGGGACTGTTGGAGCCTCCATGATATCGGCTCCGCTGCCCCGATCCCACGGGGAAAATGCGGCCGCGCCTCACCGCGCCCGCATCGGACCCAACGGCTCCCCGCCCAGCACGTGGACGTGCACGTGGAAGACCTCCTGGCCGGCGTTGCGGCCGGTGTTGACGATCGTGCGCCAACCGTCCGCGGCGAGCCCCTCCGCCTCCGCCACCGCGGCCGCGGCAGCCATCAGCTGGCCGGCGAGCTGCGGGTCGGCCGCGGTCAGCGCCGCCAGGTCCGGGTAGTGGTCCCGCGGAACCACGAGCACGTGCACCGGCGCGGCGGGCCGGATGTCGCGGAAGGCGACGGTGCTCTCGGTCTCGTGCACCACGGTGGCCGGGATCTCGCCGGCCACGATCTTGCAGAAGATGCAGTCCGCCACGCCGGCATGCTAGCGCGGCGACCGTTCCGCGCCGTCGCCGGCGGCCGACGGTCGCGGGTCGGCGGCGACGCTCAGTGGCCGTTGAACGCGTCGCGCATCCGGGAGAAGAAGCCGCCGTGGCGGGTCAGCTGGGCGACCTCCTCACCGCGGGACCGGGCGAACTCCCGAAGCAGACGCTCCTGCTCGGCGGTCAGCTTGGTGGGCGTACGCACGTCCAGGTGCACGTACAGGTCGCCGCGACCGGCGCCGCGCAGGTGCGGCACCCCACGGCCGCGCAGCCGGACCGTGGCGCCCGGCTGGGTGCCCGGCCGGATGTCCACCTGCTCCTCGGAGTCGAGGGTCTTGATGGTCAGGCGGGTGCCCAGCGCCGCGGCGGTCATCGGCACCGTCACCCGGCAGTGCAGGTCGTCCCCGCGCCGGGAGAAGATGTCGTGCGGCCGCTCGTGGATCTCCACGTAGAGGTCGCCCGGCGGGCCGCCGCCCGGCCCCACCTCGCCTTGGCCGGCCAGCCGGATCCGCATGCCGTCCTCGACCCCGGCCGGGATCTTGACGGTGATGGTGCGGCGGGCGCGGACGCGGCCCTCACCGCCGCAGCTCGGGCACGGGTGCGGGATCGTCACGCCGGTGGCGTCGCAGGCCACGCAGGGTCGCGACGACACCACCTGGCCCAGGAAGGTTCGCTGGACCGACTGCACGTGGCCACGGCCGCCGCAGACGGTGCAGGTGGCCTGCTCGGTGCCCGGGGCGGCGCCGTTGCCACGGCACTCGGAGCACAGCACGGCCGTGTCGACGGTGACGGGCGCCTCCACCCCGAAGGCGGTCTCCTCCAGGTCCAGCTCCAGCCGCAGGATCGCGTCGGCACCGGGGCGGGTACGCGGCCGGGGCCCCCGGTTGGCACCGGTGGCGGCCCCGAAGAAGGCGTCCATGATGTCCTGGAAGCCCACGAACGGGCCGGCGCCCGGGTCGCCCGGACCCATGCCGCCGCCGGGTGCGAGCGGGTCGCCGCCCAGGTCGACGATCTGCCGCTTGCGCTCGTCGGAGAGCACCTCGTAGGCGGCGTTGATCTCCTTGAACTTCTCCGCGGCCTCGGGATCGGGGTTGACGTCCGGGTGGTACTTGCGGGCCAGGCGGCGGTACGCGCGCTTGATCTCCTCGGGCGTGGCGTCCCGGGGTACCCCAAGAATGCCGTAGTAGTCCTTGGCCACGGTGTTGTACGTCCTCATCGCCTGTGCGTCCCGCGGTGCGGTCGACTACCTGCCTCTAGTTCTGTGCCAGCAGGTCCCCTACGTAGCGTGCCACGGCCCGGACCGTGGCGATGGTGCCGGGGTAGTCCATCCGGGTCGGCCCGAGGACCCCCAGGTGGCCCACGATCCGGTCCTTCGGCCCGTACCCGCTGGTCACCACCGAGGTGCTGTGCAGGTCGACGACCTCGTTCTCGTCGCCGATGCGGACCCGCGGTTCGCGGTCGTTGCCGTCGTCGTCCTCCATCTCGCCGAGGAGCTTGAGCAGGACCACCTCCTCCTCCAGCGCCTCCAGCACGCTGCGTAGCTGCCCCTTGAAGTCCAACGCGCCACGGGCCAGGTTGGCGGTGCCCGCCAGGGCGATGCGCTGGTCGCCCCGCTCCACCAGGGTCTCCAGCAGCACCGAGGCGATGCTGGCCATCGGTGAACGCAGCAGCGGGCCGACCTCGTCCACCAGGCCCTTGACCAACGTCCGGGCCTCGCTGAGCCGCTTGCCGACCAGCTTGGCGTTGACCCGCCGCCGCAGCTCGGAGACGTCGTCGTCCTGAGCGGGGCCCGGCAGCTCGACCACACGCTGCTCCACCCGCCCGGTGTCGGTGATCACCACCAGCAGCAGCCGCGTGGTGGACAGCGACACGAGCTCCAGGTGCCGGACCGCCGAGCGGGTGAGGCTCGGGTACTGCACCACCGCGACCTGCCGGGTCAGTTGCGCCAGCAGCCGGACCGTCCGGTGCACCACGTCGTCGAGGTCGACCGCGCCGGCCAGGAACCGCTCGATGGCCCGCCGCTCCGCCGGCGACAGCGGCTTGACCCGCGACAGGCGGTCGACGAACAGCCGGTAGCCGCGGTTGGTGGGCACCCGGCCCGCGCTGGTGTGGGGTTGCTGGATGTAGCCCTCCTCCTCCAGCACCGCCATGTCGTTGCGGACCGTCGCCGGCGACACCGGTAGGTTGTGACGTTCGACGAGTGCTCGGCTGCTCACCGGCTCCCGCGTCGCGACGTAGTCCTCGACGATCGCGCGCAGTACCTGGAGCTTTCGGTCGTCCAACGGCATGCCAACACCTCCGGACCGGCCCCGGCGCGCCATTGACTGGCACTCAAGATGCTCGAGTGCCAGTTTACGTGGCAGTGGGCCGGCCGGGCGAGAGTCGAATGCCGCCCTCAACCTGGCATTTTACGCAAAATCCATCTGCGTGGTGGCCGTCCGGACAATGTCCGGTCTGCCGGACGGCCGATCTCGCCGGCGCCCTTCCGTTTACACCGGTCGCAACAAACCTCCCGCGCCCCCCACGCTCTGTTGCGCAACCCTTATTGTGTCCCGCATGACTACACCACCTCCACCTCCAGCTGCCCCGCAGGGCTACGCCAACAACGACGAGAAGACGTGGGCGCTGATCGCTCACTTCGGTGGCGCCCTGGGTGTCTTCATCGGGTGCGGCATCCTCGGTTGGGTCGCCCCCCTCATCGCACTGAGCTCCAAGGGCAAGGAGTCCCCGACCGTCCGTGCCCACGCGGTGGCGGCGCTGAACTTCCAGCTCACCTGGGCCGGGATCGTTCTGATCTCGTCGATCGTGCTGGGCTGCCTCGCCATCATCACCCTGGGCCTGGCCTTCCTGCTCTTCCCGCTGGTCACGGCCGTGCCGATCATCTTCGGCATCATCGGCGGGATCCAGGCCACCAACGGCCAGCTGTACCGCTACCCGGCGTCCCTGTCCCTGGTGAAGTGATCCGCCGCGGGCGGCGACCGGCGGCGTCCCGCCGCCCGGTGCCGGACCGCATGTTCCCGACTCGTTGGAGTCGGATATCCGACAGCGGGGGCGGGGTGAACCCGCCCCCGCTGTTTCGCAGGGTCGCCATTTGAAGATCGCTTGTCCGCGCGCAATGACCGTTGCCCCCGCGGTCGCCCGTCAGGCGACCATCGTGGCGATCACCGCGTCGGCGAGCAGCCGACCGCGCAGGGTCAGCACCGCCCGGCCGCGGACGGCAGCCTCCGCGTCGAGCAGGCCGTCGCGTACCGCCTGGTCCACGGCCGCCGGCGGGAGCCCGGCGGTCGGCATGCCCTCGACCAGCCGCAACCGGAGCATGACCTCCTCCATCCGCCGCTGCTCCGCGGTGAGCACCTCCCGGCCGTGACCGGGTGAGCGGCCCTCAGCCAGCCGGGCGGCGTAGGTGGTCGGGTGCTTGACGTTCCACCACCGCACCCCGCCCACGTGGCTGTGCGCACCCGGGCCCACGCCCCACCAGTCGCCGCCGGTCCAGTACAGCAGGTTGTGCCGGCAACGGGCGTCGGGTGTGCGCGCCCAGTTCGACACCTCGTACCAGGCGAACCCGGCCTGCGACAGCAGCCTGTCGGCCGCCAGGTACCGGTCGGCGGCCTCGTCGTCGTCCGGGGGTGGCAGCTCGCCGCGTCGCACCCGGGCCGCCAGCGCCGTCCCCTCCTCCACCGTCAGCGCGTACGCGCTCACGTGGTCCACCCCGGCGTCGACCACCGCGGCGAGCGAGGCGGCGAAATCCTCCGGCCGCTCCCCCGGCGTGCCGTAGATGAGGTCCAGGTTGACGTGGTCGAAGCCGGCCTCCCGCGCCTCGACCGCGGCTGCGGTGGCCCGCCCAGGGGTGTGCCGGCGCTCCAGCACCGCCAGCACGTGCGCCGCGGCCGACTGCATGCCCAGCGACACCCGGGTGAACCCCGCCTGTCGCAGCCGCCGCAGACGTGCCGGGTCCACCGTCTCCGGGTTGGCCTCGGTGGTCACCTCCGCGTCGGCGGCAAGCCCGAAGGTCTCATCCACCCACTCCAGGATCCCCGCCAGGGCGTCGACCGGCAGCACCGTCGGCGTACCCCCGCCCACGAACACCGTGTCCACCCGCGACGGACGGGCGTCGGCGAGCACCCGGGCGGCGAGCCGCAGCTCCGCGCGTACCGCGGTGAGGTAGGCCTCCACGTGGCCGCCCGGTGCCGACCCGGCGGGCGCACCTGCCGCGAGCTCCGCCGGGGTGTAGGTGTTGAAGTCGCAGTAACCGCAACGGGCGGCGCAGAACGGCACGTGCACGTACACCCCGAACCCGCGGCGGCCGACCGCCTCCAGCGCCGCGGGCGGCAGCGCCCCGTCGGGCGGTACCGGCTCACCGTCGGGCAGCCTCACCGGCGTCACCTCCGTCGTCTAGTCTGCCGGCATGGCGTCGACCTCCCCCGACTCGCCGTCCCCGGAGGCCCCGCTGGTCACGGTGACCACGGCCGCCGGGGTGACGCGGCTCACGCTGGACAGTCCGGCCAACCGCAACGCCCTGTCCACCCCGCTGATGACCAAGTTGCGGCAGGCGCTGGCCGACGCGGTGGCCGACGACGCGGTACGCGTGGTGGTGCTCGACCACACCGGCCCGGTCTTCTCCTCCGGGGTGGACCTGAAGGAGACCGAGGCGGCCCGCGCCTCCGGCACGGTGCCGGCGGCCATGCTCGCCGACCTGCTGGCCGAGGTGTGGCAGTGCCCCAAGCCGGTGGTGGCCCGGGTGGCCGGGCCGGCCCGCGCCGGCGGGCTGGGGCTGATCGCCGCCGCGGACATCGCGGTGTGCGCCACCGACGCCACGTTCGCGTTCACCGAGGTCCGGCTCGGGGTGATCCCGGCGGTGATCTCCGCGACCGTGCTGCCGCGGCTGGATGCGCGCGCCGCCGCGAGGCTGTACCTGACCGGCGAGGTGTTCGACGGGGTGGAGGCCGCCCGGATCGGCCTGGTCAGCCAGGCGGTGCCGGCCGACGAGCTGGACGCCACGGTGGACCGGATCTGCGCCGACCTGGTCCGCGGGGCGCCGGCGGCCCTGACCGGCGCCAAGCAGCTGCTGCGCCGGCAGCGTCGGCACGACATCACCGAGGAGCTGGCGGAGCTGTCCGCCCTGTCCGTCGGGTACTTCCTGTCCGACGACGCGCGGGAGGGGATCGCCGCATTCCGGGAGAAGCGGGCACCACGCTGGGTGCCCGACCCGGATGCACCCGGTCGCTAGGCTGTCGCGCGTGCGGCGGTCGGTCTCGGTCCTCGCAACTGTCGGTCTGCTCGCCACCCTCGTGTACTGCGCGGGACGCCACTGGGAGCCGCCTCCGCTGCCCGGTGCCCTGCCGCTGGTGGGCGGCGGGGGGCCGGCCGGGTGCGTGGTGAGCCTGGACGGGCACGAGGTGCGGTTGGACGCCGAGCAGGCGGCCAACGCCGCCACCATCGCCGCCGTCGGGGTACGCCTGAGCATGCCGGACCGGGGCGTGGTGGTGGCGCTGGCCACCGCCATGCAGGAGTCCCAGCTGCGGAACCTGCCCCACCTCGGCGAACGCAACGACCACGACTCGCTCGGGCTTTTCCAGCAGCGGCCGAGCCAGGGCTGGGGCACCGAGGAGCAGGTCCGTGACCCGCGGTACGCGGCCGAGCGGTTCTACCTGGCGCTGCGGGAGGTGCCGGGCTGGCAGGAGATGCGGGTGACCGACGCCGCACAGCGGGTGCAGCGCTCGGCCTTCCCCGAGGCGTACGAGAAGTGGGCGAAGGACGCCACCGTGCTGGCCACCGCCCTGCTGGGGCGGGCCGGGGCGGCGCTGAGCTGCCGGATCGCCGACCCGCCACGCGGGGCCCGGGCGCCCGAGGCGGTCGTCGAGGAGCTGGAACGCGACTGGGGCGACCAGGTGGACGCGCTGACCGACCACACCGGCCTGTCGGTCGACGCCGACGACCCGGCGGTCGGCTGGCGGTACGCGCATTGGCTGGTCGCCCACGCGGCCAACCTCGGGATCACCTCGGTCCACTTCGCCGACCGGTCGTGGAGCGCGGTGACCGGGACGTGGAGCCCGGCAGGCAGCCAGCGCGACCACGTCCGCGCCGAGGTGGTCACCGGAGCGTGACCTCCGGCCCGCGTCGGGCCGGAACCGTCCCGGCGGTCAGCTCTTCCGGTCGGAGCGGCCGTTGTCGTCCGAGGTGGTCAGCGCGGCGATGAACGCCTCCTGCGGCACCTCCACCCGGCCGACCATCTTCATCCGCTTCTTGCCTTCCTTCTGCCGCTCCAGCAGCTTCCGCTTGCGGGTGATGTCACCGCCGTAGCACTTGGCCAGCACGTCCTTGCGCAGCGCCCGGATGGTCTCCCGGGCGATGATGCGGCTGCCGATCGCGGCCTGGATGGGCACCTCGAACTGCTGCCGGGGGATGAGGGTCCGCAGCTTCTCGGCCA
>CAZSNW010000138.1:0-7620 GCA_964608245.1 uncultured Micromonosporaceae bacterium | reverse complement strand
TGCTGGTGCGGGAGCGGCGCGACGGCCGCTGGACCCTGCCCGGCGGCTGGGCCGATGCGACGGACACCCCGGCGGCCGCGGTGGAGCGGGAGGTGGCCGAGGAGGCGGGACTCACCGTGCGCGCGGTCCGGCTCGCCGCGGTCCATGACGGGTCCCGGCACAACGGGCACGGCGCCGGCCCGTTCCACATCTACAAGCTGCTGTTCCTCGTCGAACGCGTCGACCCGCAGCAGCAGCCGGTGGCGGGGCTGGACGGGGAGACCGACGGGGTGGGGTTCTTCGCTCTCGACGAACTGCCCGAGCTGTCCGAGCGGCGGACCACCGCGGCGCAGCTCGCGCTGCTGAGCCGGTACCACCGTGACCCGGCCCTGCCCGCCGATTTCGACTGACCGGTCGGCCTTTTCGCGGGCCGGAACCGGTCGTATTCTTTCCCCGTTCCGACCCCCGTCAGGTCCCCGACTCCGTCGGGGACCTTCATCAGGCAGGAGAACATTACATGCCGGCCGAATCCACCCCGAATCCCACCGAGCCCTCCGGCGCCAACGGCCGCGAGGGCGACGAGGTACGCGCGGCCACGGCCACCGAGGAACGACCCGGCCGACTCGCCCCGGTCAGCCGGGTGATGGACCGCGCGTTCAAGCTGTCCGAGAACGGGACCGGCGTCGGGCGGGAAGTGGTCGCCGGGGTGACCACCTTCCTCGCGATGGCCTACATCCTGTTCGTCAACCCCAGCATCCTCGGTGTCACCGGGATGGACGTCAACGCGGTGTTCGTCGCCACCGCGTTGGCGGCCGCGATCGGCACCCTGTTCATGGCGCTGCTCGCCCGCTACCCGATCGCCCTGGCGCCGGGCATGGGGCTCAACGCGTTCTTCGCGTTCACCGTCGTCGGCGCCATGGGCGTCCCGTGGCAGACGGCGCTGGCGGCCACCTTCGTCTCCGGTGTGCTGTTCTTCATCCTCGCGGTCACCGGGCTGCGTCGGGTGATCATCGACGCCATCCCGCTGCAGCTCAAGCTCGCCGTGGGCGCCGGGATCGGGCTGTTCATCGCGTTCATCGGGCTGCGCAACGCGGGGATCATCGTCACCAACGAGGCCACCTCGGTGAGCCTGGGCGACCTGACCCAGCACGAGACCCTGCTTGCGATCTTCGGGCTGATCGTGACCGTGCTGCTGCTGGTGCGCGGCCTGCGCGGCGGCGTGTTCTACGGCATGATCATCACCGCGGTCGTCGGCATGGTGGCCGGCGTCATCGACCTGCCGAAGCGGGTCGTCGCCGGGGTGCCGAGCCTCGCCCCCACCTTCGGCGAGGCGGTCACCCACCTGCCGGAGGTGTTCACGCTCGAACTGATCCCGGTCGTGTTCACCATGCTGTTCGTCGACTTCTTCGACACGGCCGGCACCCTGCTCGCGGTGGGCAACCAGGCCGGGTTCCTGCGTGACGGCAAGCTGCCGCGGATCAACCGGGCGCTGGCGGCCGACTCGACGGCGACCGCGGTCGGGGCGGTGCTCGGCACCTCCACCACCACCTCCTACATCGAGAGCTCGGCGGGCGTGTCCGCCGGTGGGCGCACCGGGCTCACCTCGGTGGTCACCGCGGCGCTGTTCCTGCTCGCGCTGTTCTTCTCGCCGCTGCTCGCGGTGGTCACCTCGGCGGTGACCGCGCCGGCGCTGATCGTGGTCGGCGTGTTCATGGCCCGTGCGCTCGGCGAGATCGAGTGGAACAAGCTGGAGTACGCGTTCCCGGCGTTCGTCACCGTGCTGGCGATGCCGCTGGCGTTCTCCATCTCCACCGGTATCGCGGCGGGGCTGCTGCTGTTCCCGCTGGCGATGGTGGTGCGCGGCCGGTGGCGTGAGGTCCACCCGATCGCGTACGCGCTGTTCCTCGTGGTGCTGGCCTACTTCATCTGGCTGGTGCCGACCAGCTGACCGGCGACGCACGGACGCGTACGGCCCTCGGCGGCCCGCCGTTCCGGCGGTCCGCCGAGGGCCACGTCGTACCGGGAGACGAAGACCCGAACGGCCGGCCCGGTGTCCCTCGGCGCCCGGGCCGTCTCGGGCAGCGGCGTCAGGCCCCGCGCAGGGTGGCGCCGAACCGGCGGGCCGCCTCGGCCACCGCGGCGTCCCGCGCCGCCACCGCCTCCTCCACGGTCAGGGTCCGGTCGGGCGCCCGGAACGCCAGCTTGTACGCCAGCGACCGCTGCCCGGCGGCCACCCCCTCACCGGTGTAGACGTCGAACAGCCGCACCGACTCCAGCAGCTCCCCGGCGCCGGCGGCCAGCGCCGCCTCCACCTCGGCCGCCGGCACCGACGCGTCCACCAGCAGCGCGACGTCGATGAGGGTCGGCGGGTAGGTGGAGAACCGGGGCGCGGGTACCACGCCCGGCAGCGGCAGCGCGTCCAGCACGAGCTCCATCGCGCACACCCGACGGGGCAGCTCCAGCGCGTCGCAGACGGCCGGGTGCAGCTCGCCGGCGTGGCCGACCACGGTCCCGTCCACCCGCACCTCCGCGCACCGGCCCGGGTGCCACGGCCGGTGGTCGGCGGCGGTCACCGACACCCGCTCGGCCGGCACCCCGGCCGCGGACAGCACCAGGCGCGCCGCGGCGACCGCGTCGGCCCAGTCGGCCTGCCGGCCCGGACCCCACCAGCCGTCCGGCTCGGCCCGGCCGACCTGCACGGTGGCGACGTGCCACGGCTGGTGCGGCACGAACGCCTCGGCGGCGGCGAGCTGCTCGGCCGGCGGACGCCAGTCGACCCCCATCCGGGGCGGCGCGTCACCCTCGCCGCTTCGCGGGTGGAACACCACCCCGATCTCGAACAGCGCGAGGTCCCGCGAGCCGTGCGGCACCCGTCCCAGGTTGCGCCGCAGCGCGGCGAGCAGCGGCGGCAGCAGGGTGGTGCGCAGCTCCGGCTCCTCCTCCGACAGGGGGTTGGCCAGCCGCACCGTCCGCCGCCGCGGGTCGTCCTCGGCCAGGCCCATCGCCTCCCAGGTGGCGGGCCCCACGAACGGGTAGCACAGGGTCTCGACGTAGCCGGCCTCGGCCAACGCCCGGCCCACGGTGCGCCGCCGGCGCTGCTTCGGGGTGAGACCGGAACCGGGCGGCGCGGTCGGCAGCACGCTGGGGATGGTGTCGTACCCGTGGAGGCGGATCACCTCCTCGGCGAGGTCGGCCGGGTCGGTGAGGTCCGGCCGCCAGCTCGGCGGGGTGACCGAAAGCTGCGACCTGTCGGCGGTCACCGTGCAGCCGACCTCTTGCAGCAGCTCCACGGTCCGTTCGGCGGAGATCTCCACCCCGGCGGTCCGCGCGGGCAGGTCGGCGCGGACCACGATGGTGGGACGCGGCGGCACGTGGGCGATGTCCAGCACCCCCGCGTCAGGGGCACCGCCGCCGTGGGCCACCTGCAGCCGCACCGCCTTCTGCAGCGCGACCAGCGGCAGCATCGGGTCGACCCCCCGCTCGAACCGCTTGACCGCCTCGCTGGGCAGCTTGTGCCGGCGGGCGGTCCGGGCCACCATGACCGGGTCCCAGTGGGCCGCCTCGTAGAGCACGTCGGTGGTGGTGGAGCGCACCTCGGTGCTCTCCCCGCCCATCACCCCGGCGAGCGAGACCGGCCCGGTGTCGTCGCAGATGACCATGTCCTCCGGGTGGAGCTCTCGCTCCACGCCGTCCAAGGTGACCAGCCGCTCCCCCTCGCGGGCCCGACGCACCACCAGCGGGCCGGACAGCCGTGAGGCGTCGAAGGCGTGCATCGGCTGGCCGAGTTCGAGCATGACGTAGTTGGTGATGTCCACCGGCAGGCTGATCGGCCTGACCCCGGCGATCTCCAGCCGCCGCCGGATCAGCGGCGGGGTGACCGCCAGCGGGTCGACCCCGCGGACCAGCCGGGCGGCGAACCGGTCGCACCAGACGGTGTCCTCCACCCGCACCGGGTACGGCGGCTCGGCGGTGGCGCCGGGCGCCTCGACCGCGGCCGGGTCCCGGACCGGGATCCGCAGGGAGCTGGCGAGTTCACGGGCGATGCCACGGACCGAGAAGCAGTAGCCCCGGTCCGGGGTGATGTTGAGTTCCACCACCACGTCGTCCAGGCCCGCCGCCGGCCGGGCGTCCTCACCGGGGTTGGCCACCCCCGCCGGCAGCACCACGATGCCGGTGTGGTCGTCGCCGAGCCCCAGCTCCCGCGCCGAGCAGATCATGCCGTCGGACAGGTGGCCGTAGGTGCGGCGGGCGCCGATCTCCACCCCGCCCGGCAGCACGGTGCCGGGCAGCGCCACCACCACCAGGTCGCCGACGGAGAAGTTGACCGCACCGCAGATGATGCCCCGCGGCTGCGCCTCGCCGACGTCCACCTGGCAGTAGCGGATCGGCTTGCGGGTGCCGGCCACCTCCTCGATCTGGCGTACCCGGCCCACGACCAGCGGGCCGGTGACGCTGCGCCGCAGGTCGGTGATCTCCTCGACCTCCAGGCCCACCCGGACCAGGGCGGCCTCCAGCTCCTGCGGATCGGTGGGAGCCTCCACGTACTCCCGCAACCACGAGACAGGGATCCGCATCGGGCTAGACCTCCATCCCGAAGCCCCGGGCGAACCGGACGTCGCCCTCGATCATGTCGCGCATGTCGCTGATGCCGTGGCGGAACATCAGGGTGCGCTCGATGCCCATGCCGAACGCGAACCCGGACCACTCGTCGGGGTCCACGCCGCAGGCGCGCAGCACCCGCGGGTTGACCATGCCGCAGCCTCCCCACTCGACCCACCGGGGACCGTCGCGGTGCTGCGGGAACCACAGGTCCATCTCGGCCGACGGCTCAGTGAACGGGAAGTACGAGGGCCGCAGCCGGGTCCGTGCCTGCGGCCCGAACATGCCTCGGGCGAAGTGGTCCAGCGTCCCCTTGAGATGCGCCATGGTGATGCCTCGATCCACCACCAGCCCCTCCACCTGGTGGAACACCGGGGTGTGGGTGGCGTCCAGCTCATCGGTGCGGTACGTCCGACCGGGACAGATCACGTAGACCGGAAGCGAGCGGGTGAGCAGGGTACGCGCCTGCACCGGTGAGGTGTGGGTCCGCAGCACCAGGCCCGACTCGCCGGAGCCGACCCGGGCCGCGGCCAGGTAGAAGGTGTCCATCATGGTGCGGGCCGGGTGGTCCGGTCCGATGTTGAGGGCGTCGAAGTTGTACCACTCCAGCTCGGCCTCGGGACCCTCGGCCACCTCGTAGCCCATGCCGACGAACAGATCCTCGATCCGCTCCATGAGGGTGGTCAGCGGATGCCGGGCGCCGCGCGGCCGGCGGTCGGTCGGCAGGGTCACGTCGACCCGCTCCTCGGCCAGTACCCGCTGCTCGGCCTCCCGGCGCAGCTGCGCCATCCGGGCGTCGTACGCGGCCTGGATGGCGGCCCGGGTGGCGTTGACCCGCTTGCCGGCCTCGGCGCGGGCCTGCGGCGGCAGCGAGCCGATCTCCCGACGGGCCTGGCCGATCGGTGCCCGGTCACCCAGGTGCCGGTGGCGTACCGCGGCCAGCGCGTCCGGGTCGGTGGCGGCGGCGAAGGCCTTCTCCGCCTGGGCGAGCGCCTCCGCCAGCGCGGCCGGGCTCAGCACCGCGGCCTGCTTGGGGTCGTACGGATCGTTGCGGTAGGTCATGGGCGTCGTCCTCACACCGGGAACCGGACAGCAGTCTACGATCGGCGATCACCGACACGGATTCTCGCCTGGCGCGGCTCGGCCGCCGCCCGCCGGTGGGGAGATGCTGGAACGCGGCTCACGCGGCGCGCCCGCCACCGGCGGGCGGCCCAAAGACTCCGGTCGCGCCCGTGTAGGCCGCGGTGGACGTGGTCATGCGTGAGCCTTTCGCGACGTCTGCGCTCGTGCAGAAGTGTACAGACACACCGCCGCGGCGGCCGCGAGATTCAGGCTCTCCGCCCGGCCGTGGATCGGTACGCGCACCCGGGCGTCGGCGGCATCGGCCACCTCGGACGGCAGGCCGTGCGCCTCGTTGCCGAACAGCCAGGCGGTCGGCCGGGCGAGCGTCGCGTCCGGCAGCGTGTGCAGGTCGGTACCGGCGAGGTCGGCGGCGAGCACCGTCAGTCCCGCCGCCTGCAGCGCGGCGACCAGCGCGACCGGGTCGTCGGTCCGTACCAGGTCGACATGGAACAGGCTGCCCGCCGAGGCGCGGACGCACTTGCCGTTGTACGGGTCGACCGTCTCACCGGCGAAGACCACCACCGTGGCACCGGCGGCGTCCGCGGTCCGCAGCACGGTGCCGGCGTTGCCGGGGTCGCGCACGTCCACCAGTACCGCCACCAGCAACGGACCGCCGGCCAGCGCCTCGGCCAGCGGCCGGTCCCGCCTGGTGCACACGGCGACCAGCCCCTGCGGGGTCACGGTCTCCGACAGCACCGGCGCGACCTCCTCGGAGACCCGCCGCACCGGTATCCCGGCGGACTCGGCCCGTTCGACCAGCTCCGGGTGGCGCGCCCCGGCCGACGGGGTGACGAACAGCTCCACCACCCCGGTCGGCTCGCGCAACGCTTCCCGCACCGCCTGCGGGCCCTCGGCGAGGAACCGCCCGGCCCGTTCACGCTCCGGGCGGCGGCGCAACCGCGCCGCCGCCCGTACCCGTGGATGGCGACGGGACCGCACCACGGTCGCCGGACCGGCATCCGTGGCGGGTGCCGCGTCGCGGATGTGCCCGGTGTCGGCCACCGGGTCGGCCGTCAGACGCCGGCCTGCCGCTCCGCCCCGCTGCCGGTCCCGGCCACCGCCTGCCGCGCGGTGGCCACCCACTGGGCGAAGGCGGCCTCGTCACGGACCGCGAGATCGGCGAGGATCTTGCGGTCGACCTCCACCCCGGCGAGCTTCAGCCCCTGGATGAGCCGGTTGTAGGTCATCCCGTTGGCGCGGGCACCGGCGTTGATCCGGGTGATCCACAGCTGCCGGAAGTCGCCCTTGCGGTCCCGACGGTCCCGGTAGGCGTACTGCATCGAGTGGAGCACCTGCTCCTTGGCCTTGCGGTACAGCCGCGACCGCTGCCCCCGGTACCCCTTGGCGCTCTCCAGAATCTCCCGGCGCTTCTTGTGCGCGTTGAGCGCCCGCTTCACGCGTGCCATCTCGTCACCCCTTCACCTGTCTGCCGGCGCGCGTCAGCGGCCCAACAGCTTACGGATCCGCCTCCGGTCCGCCGCGGAGACCTCCACCCGACCGGAGAGCCGACGCCCCACCCGGCTCGACCGCACCGGCTGGGAAGCGAACGCGGCCCCGGACTTCTGGCCCGCCTGCTGACGGGTGAACTTGCCTCCCCCGGTCACCTTGACCCGCTTGCCCATGCCGGAGTGGCTCTTCATCTTCGGCATCTGCCCGTGTCTCCTACTCCTGCTGCTGCTGCTTCTGCTGCCTCTGCTGCTGCTGCTTGCCCGCCGGCCGGTTGTGGCGGTGCGGCGCGAGCACCATGATCATGTTGCGCCCGTCCTGCCGCGGTGCCGACTCCACGTAGCCGAGGTCGGCGACCTCCTCCGACAGCCGTCGTAGCAGCCGGAACCCGAGTTCGGGCCGGCTCTGCTCCCGGCCCCGGAACATGATGGTGACCTTGACCTTGTCCCCGCCCTTGAGGAACCGCACGACGTG
>CAZSNW010000137.1:1760-7626 GCA_964608245.1 uncultured Micromonosporaceae bacterium | reverse complement strand
TCGGGGTTCCGCGACGACCGTCCGCCCTCGCTCACCCCGGCCGAGGCGGCCCGATGGCTCGTGCACGTCCACGCCTGGGACACCGCGGGCATCAAGACGGGCGCGGTCAAAGACCCGAAAGCTGAGGGAAAAGGCAAGACATACGGCAACCCACCAGGTTACCTCGGCGAGCTGGGTGTCCTACTGCCGATTGGGCGAACGCTATTCCACACGCTGGTGTTGAACCTGGTCGTCGGCCTGCACGGTGAGAACGACCTGCCGCCGTGGGAACGCCCGCAGCTCGGTGCATCATGGGACGAGGAGCGCGAACCGTGTGGCCCGGTCGAACTCTACACCTGGCAGTCACGTCGGGTGCGGCTGTTCCCGGAGCGTGATGGCGACGAAGTGGTCGTACGCCGGTGCCTGGTCACCGCCGGCGACCGCGTCACGCTTCGTCGTGCAGAGTCCTTCGAGCCGCACACCCGCTTCCGGCGTAGTAAGCCGCAGAAGAGGCAGGACAACGTCTGGTTGCCGGTGACCCACGATCCGACCCGGCAGCTGTGGCGCGGCCTCGGCGGCATGCTGGCGCGTGGCGAGCGGGAGCAGGCGTCCCGGCGGGATGAGCGACGCCGCCCGCGGATGCTGAAGCAGCTTGGCGAGCCGGCACGCCTGGAGCTGCTCGCCGGCGAGGTGATCCGGGTACGGGCGGTAGGCGTCCAGTACGGCAACATGCGCGCCGTGGTCGAGGACGTCTACCACGACGAGATGCCGATGCCTGTGGCCCTGCTGGCCGAACAGGACAGCGAGTTGCAGACCGTTGCCCTGCAGGCAGTGGAGGTGGCCGACGCGGTTGCCTCGGCACTTGGCAACCTGGCGATGGACGTCGTCCGAGCGGCGGGCGCCCGCGACCAGGCCCGCGGCTACGCCGACCGGACGCGGGCGAGGCTGTGGGCGACCCTCGACGGTCCGTTCCGGCAGTGGATTGCGACGCTGGCAAGCTCGGGTGTCGATCCCGCGGACCGACTTGCGGTGTGGGCTGAGTTCGTCCGCCGTCGTGCAAACCGGATTGCTGACGAGATCCTCGTGCAGGTGCCGCGGACCGCGGTCCGCGGACGCGAGGAGAGGACGCAGGGGGAGAAGAGGAAGCGGTACCTCAACACGGCCACCGCCGAGCTGATCTTCCGGGCCCGGATGAGAAGGGCCCTGGCCCCCGTTGCGCATGGGAACACGGTCATGGGGGAGGGAGGAGCTGTCGCATGACGACGGCCACGAGCCTTGTCGGACGCACCGTCGCCGAGCGTACCTGGGTGTCGGAGCTTCGCGAGTTGCTGAAGGAGACGGTCAGCGGGGTGGAGTCGGGAGACCGCTCCAATGCCGCTGTACTGGCCGAATGGCGACGCGGCCTTGGTAAGGAACCGATGACCGCACCGGGGATGTGGAAGCACATCGTCCGGGTCGCCGACAGAGCACATGACAGGGAACGGGACCGCGTCGAAGAAGCGGTCCACCACGCACTCGCGCTCTACGCCACCCACCAGCAGTCCCGGTCGGAGGCCATGCACGTTGATGACGAAGTTTCTCTCGGCGCCGCGTGTCGCAGGCTGGCGGGCGGCCACGACGACGAGAACCCAGGGGTGCGGCGTCGCTTCTACGCCGCGGCGACCGCTGACACCGCCGACGAACTCGCGTATCACCTGCGTGGACTCGTGACGCTGCTCCGGGGTGAGCGGATCCCCTTGGACTACGCCCGTCTCGCGTGGGAGATCGCGAGGTGGCACAACGCGAGTTCCCGTTCCGCCGTCCGGCGCGCATGGGCACGTGACTTCGAAGCACAAGGCCGGTCCGGCGGGACCGGCGATGATTCTCCGACCGCCGACCGGCAGTCGGACGACGACCAGGAGGGCTGACAGATGACCTACCTCGACGTGCATGTCTTGCAGGCGGTACCACCCGCCAACATCAACCGGGACGACTCCGGGAGCCCGAAGACCGCCTTCTACGGGGGCGTGCGGCGGGCGCGCGTGTCGTCGCAGAGCTGGAAGCGCGCGGTGCGCAAGGCCTTCGAGCAGGATCCGGCTACCCGGGCCGAGGCCGGCACCCGGACGCGGCGGCTGCCGCAGGTGATCGCCGATGCGCTCGCTGCGCGGGTGCCTGAGCTGGCGGCCACCAAGGACCTGATCGGGTTCGAGACGGTCAACGCGATGTTCGGAGGCAAGCTCAAGGCGGAGAAGGCCTCGAACGACAGACCCGCCACCCCGTACCTCTTCTTCCTCGGCGAGCAGCAGCTGGAGCGGGTGGTCGACCGGCTGGCCGGCGCCGCCGCCGACCTCGCCGCCGCGGGCGACGACGAGAAGACGGTCAAGGAGGTGGTGGGCCGGCTCAACCTCACCGAGCTGGGGATCACCGGACACCCGGGGGCGGTGGCGCTGTTCGGCCGGATGGTCGCCGACGCGCCGGACGTCAACGTCGACGCGGCCTGCCAGGTGGCGCACGCCATCTCCACCCACGCGGTCGAGAATGAGTTCGACTACTTTACCGCGATCGATGATTACGTGGAGAGCGCGAGGGAAACCGGCGCCGGCATGATCGGCACGGTCGAGTTCAACTCGGCCACCCTCTACCGCTACGCCACGGTGGACCTGGAGGAGCTTGTCCGCAACCTCGACGGCGAGCGGGAGCGGGCGCTCGACCTCGCGGTGGCGTTCGCCCGGGCGTTCGCGCTGAGCATGCCCACCGGCAAGCAGAACACGTTCGCCAACCACACCCGGCCCGACTTCGTCATGCTGGCGGTCCGCACCGACCAGCCGGTCAACCTGGTCGGCGCGTTCGAGAAGCCGGTGATTGCGGGGCACCGCGGGCTGATGGTCGAGTCGGTGGCGGCGCTGCTGCGCTACCTCCACGACCAGGACGACGTGTTCGGCACCGCCCCGGTGGAGCTGACGGCCAGCTACCCGGCTTGGCTGAAGGAGGAGCTGAACAAGCTCGTGGAGAACCTCCCGGCGCCGGTCGCGTTCCCGGACGCGCTGACCCGCGTGCGCAACACCCTCGCCGAGAGCGGTCGGTGATGAGCGTCCTGCTGTTGCGGCTGGCCGCCCCGCTGCAGTCGTGGGGGGTGGCCGGCCGCCACAACACCCGCGGCACCGAGCTCGCACCCACCAAGTCCGGGGTGGTGGGGATGCTCGCCAACGCGCTCGGCCGCCGCCGCACCGACCCGGTCGACGACCTCGCCCGGCTGCGGTTCGGCGTCCGCGTCGACCGGCCGGGGGAGCTGGTGGTCGACTACCACACCGTGAGCGGCGCCTCCCGCGCGCCCACCGATCGGGTGGCCCAGCGCCTGCCGAGAGCGGCCGGCGGCACGCTGACGGTGGAGAACTCGACCAAGGTCACCCGGCGCTACTACCTCTCGGATGCGGTGTTCCTGGTCGGCCTGGAAGGGGAGCGGGCGCAGCTCGCCGAACTGGAGCAGGCCCTGCGCCGCCCCAAGCGACCGCTCTACCTGGGACGCCGCTCCTGCCCGCCGGTGCCGCCGGTGGTGCTCCGCCTGGTCGACGGCGTGGACCTGCGGCGCGCCCTGTGCGACGAGCCGTCGCACGACCCCGACCGGAAAAGGACCGCCGGGATGCCGCTCATCCTCGAGGAGCCCGGCAGCGGGGAGGCGTGGCAGGACCGTCCCCTGTCGTTCCACCCGCTGCTGCGCCGGTACGCCGCCCGACCGGTACGCCACGACACCGTGCCCGGTGAGGATGCCGACCTCCCCCACGACCCGTTCACCCTGCTGACCAGGTGAGGCGGTGCCGCATGTACCTGACACGAGCCTTCATCGACCCGAGGCGCCGCGGTGCGGTGCGCCTCATCGGCAGCCCGCAGGTGATGCACGCGGCGATCCTCAAGGCGATGCCTACCCAGCCGGTGCCCGCGGCCACCAACGGCTCACGGATCCTGTGGCGGCTGGACGTCGACAATCCCCACCGGCCGGTGCTGTGGCTGGTGTCGCCGGAGAAGCCCGACCTGGACGGTCTCATGAGCCAGGTGGGGGCGTCGGACGCCGACGGCAGCCCGGCGTGGCAGTCCCGTGAGTACACGCCGCTGCTGGACGGCCTGCGGGCCGGGCAGCGGTTCGCGTTCCGGTTCATGGCCAACCCGACCCGCTCGGTGCGGGTACGCGAGGGTGAGGACACCAAGCCGGTGGAGCACGTCACCGCCGAGCACCAGGTGCGCTGGCTCGTGGAACGGGCGGAGCGGTGCGGCTTCCGCATCCTCCACTCCGACGTCACGCTGCCGGACACCGGCGAGCAGGCGCTGTCGTTGCGGCTGTACCACCGGGAGAGGGTGACGTTCTCCCGGCGCGGCAGGGCCGACGGCTCCGGTTCGCGGGTGACGCTCGTCCGCGTCGGCTACGAGGGCGCGTTGGAGGTGACCGACGCGGAGGCGCTGCGCACGGTGCTCACCGGCGGGCTCGGTCGGGCCCGCGCGTACGGGTGCGGGCTGCTGACCCTCGCCCGGCTCCCGGTCGGAAGGTAGTGGTATCCCGGTCGAGGGGTATGCGGTGTGGTGGAAGGCCGAGACCCCCGAGCTCAGCCGGATCGCCGAACGCGTCTCCACCGTCTACGTCGAGAACGCGGTGGTGGAGCGGGAGGGCAACGGCATCCGGCTGCTGCAGGCGGAGGGGCGCGTCGACCTGCCGGCCACCATGGTCGCGTGCCTGCTGCTCGGCCCGGGCACCACGGTCACCCACGCGGCGGTGCGCCTGCTGGCCGACTCCGGCACCTCGGTGTGCTGGGTCGGCCAGCAGGGCGTCCGGATGTACGCGCACGGGGTGAGCACCGCGCAGACCTCCCGGTACCTGGTGCGGCAGGCGTACCTCGTCAGTGACCGCAGCCGCCGGTTGCAGGTGGCCCGGCAGATGTACGCGATGCGGTTCCCTGGCGAGGACGTCAGCGGCCTGACGATGCAGCAGCTGCGGGGCCGGGAGGGTGCGCGGGTGCGGCGGGCGTACCGGTTGCACTCCAGCCGCACCGGCGTGCCGTGGCACGGCCGGCGGTACGTGCCGGGCAAGCCGTACGAGGCCGGGGACACCGTCAATAGGCTGCTGTCGGCGCTCAACGCCTGCCTGTACGGCGTGTGCCACGCGGCGGTCGCGGGGCTAGGCGCGAGCCCCGCGCTCGGGTTCATCCACACCGGCAGCGCTGTCTCGTTCGTGCTCGACATCGCCGACCTCTACAAGACCGCCACGACGATCCCGCTCGCGTTCGACCTGGCGGCCGAGGGCGTGACGGACGAACGTACGGCGCGGACCCGGTTCCGGGACGTGGTACTGGAGCAGCGTCTGTTGCCGACAGTGGTGTCGGACATCCGTCGGCTGCTGCTCGGCGACGAGGCAGACGAGGAGGACGACGACGAGGCGCAGGTGATGCTGTGGGACCCGGACGGTGAGGTCCCCGCCGGTCGCAGCTACGACGAGGAGCGGCCGGAGGACGAGCCGCCCGGGTCGGACGTGGCGGCGTCGGTACCGCCGCCGGACTGGTCGGTCTGGGACGAGCCGTGACCGTCGTGGTGCTGGTCGGCGCCCCGCCCGGCCTCCGAGGGCACGTGACCCGGTGGCTGGTGGAGGTGTCGCCGGGCGTGTACGTCGGCAACCCAAGCGCCCGGGTGCGCGAGCTCCTCTGGAAGAAGGTCACCGAGCGGATCGGTGACGGTCAGGCGATCCTCATCTACAGCGCCCGGAACGAGCAGCGGTGGCTCGGGGAGACCGCCGGGCGAGACCGGTGGCGGCCGGTCGACTTCGACGGACTGATTCTGTTTGCGCGTCTGGCGCGGTAAAGTCGCAGGTCAGGAAGTGTCGGGGTCGCCCACCAGGAGGTCGTCCCCGCGCACGCGGGGGTGTTCC
>CAZSNW010000137.1:0-1660 GCA_964608245.1 uncultured Micromonosporaceae bacterium | reverse complement strand
GTCGTCCCCGCGCACGCGGGGATGTTCCGAAGCCGGTTCAGTTCCGGCCGTTCCGGGTCGGGTCATCCCCGCGCATGCGGGGTGTTCCGGCACCACCAACCACATCGGGTAAGGCCTTGCCGTCGCCCTGCGTACGTGAGGCTGCTTCTTGCCTGGAGAGGTCGGCACACGAGCAGGTCGACTCGTCCCCGCGGATCGAGGCGTAAGACGTCTGAGACGTCTTGCTTGTACCATGTCTCATTGTCCCCGCTCAGCGGAATCCTCGTGGACCATCGCGGGATGGGGAGGCGAATTGTTGTCCCCGCGTACGCGGGGGTGATTCTGGGGCTTGGTCGCTCAGACCAGGGGAACCGGTGTTGTCCCCGTGTAAGCGGGGTCGCAGGCCGTCGGCAGTGCGGCGTACAGGGTGGGGCCGCACCGCCGCGGCGCCTGACCGTGGCTACGACCGGATATTGCGGTGCAGCGAGGCGCAGTCGTTGTTAGAGTCCGGGGCCGGCGACTAGGCTGGCCGACCTCAGCGGACCGGCGGCTCAGGTCACGGGGAGGGGAATGATTGACCCGGCGATCCGTGCAGCGGAGATGCTGCACATGCTCAGCGACTGCCGACGGCTGATGATCCTGCTGGACCTCGTGGAGAACGGACCGGCGACCCTCCATGCGCTCAGCGAGCGGCTCTCCGTACCGGTGAAGGGTCTCATCAAGGAGATCACGCGGCTGTCCGCGGTCGGGCTGGTACGGATGACAGACCAGCAGGTCGAGGCCCACCTCGGGGTAGCTGAGACGCTGGCACACGAGCTGGCGGCCGGCAGCGAACTCCTGGCGCGGATCGGTGAGTCGTCACGGCTGCGGGCGTACGTCTCATGGGGACGGTTGACAGCGATCCCGACCGATTTCGACCTCCGGCGCGAACTGGCGTCCGTGCTCGCGAGCTTCATCCCGGACGAGGGCGTCGCCGAGTCGTGGCTCAACGAGGTGCTCGGGCGGTATTACCACGACCACGCCGAGCTGCGGCGTCTGATGGTCGACCTCGGTGCGGCCACCCGCGACAACCGCACCCAAACCTACTACCGGGCGGCGGGGCAGCCAGGCGACCTTGCGCAGGCGGGTACCAGGTAAGGAGCGCGGCAGGGGACTGCTCGCCTTGTCTACCCGCGGCAGGTGTCATCCGTCGATCCGTTAGGCATCGAATGACCGGCGGTACGCGCCGGGGCAAGTCGTATGTGGTTACGCTCTGTCAACCGGTTGTTGTCGGCGTTGAGCGACTGGCCTGTACGCCGATCTGTCCTGGACCTCCGCAGAGGCGTCGCCGGGGTGTACCTTGGCAGTCTGAGTGCGCGGGTGCGGGAGCTGATCTTGGAAAGGATCGCCCAGATCGATGACAATGATTCATATCTACAGTGCCATGAACGAGCAGCGCTGGCTCGCGAAGACGGCCGGGCGCGACCGCTGGCGACCGGTTGACTGCGACGGACTGATTCTGTTTGCGCGTCCGGCGCGATAAAGTCGCAGGTCAGGAAGTGTCGTCCCCGCGCACGCGGGGGTGTTCCGACGTTCTTGGTCAGCCGGATCGTGTTCGCGCTGTGCGCGCTCTAGTCGTCCCCGCGCACGCGGGGGTGTTCCTACTGAAGACTGTCCCCAACCCTCCCCCAAGATGTCGTCC
>CAZSNW010000136.1:0-7634 GCA_964608245.1 uncultured Micromonosporaceae bacterium | reverse complement strand
CGTCGGGGATGATCAGGTGTCGCGAGTAGCGGCGGATCTCGTCGGTGGTCAGCTCAGGGCCGGGCTCGACCAGCGGGGGCAGGGTCACGGCGGCACACATCCCATCAGGTGACGTCGATAACGTACGCGCCCATTGTTGCTCACATCCGCCGCGGTCGCCTCGTGACGGAGCGTCGGGTCCGGCACGTGGGACCGGTGGGGCGGTAGCCGGCGGCCGCCGCCCGGGACCACCACCGCGACCGGCGCGGGCGCGGCGGCCGGGCTACTGGGTCGGCGGGCCCGTGTAGCGGGCGCCGTCGCGGTACGGCCAGGCGTACGGGGTGCAGCCCTGCAGCGAGATCGTCTGCTGCTGCATGACCGGCGCCGGCCGTCCCTGGCCCGGGCAGGCCTCGTGACCGTGCCCCAGCGCGTGCCCGATCTCGTGGTTGAGCAGCATCTGCCGGTAGTGGAGCAGCGGCTCCCCGATCTCCACGTAGTGCGGTACCGACAGCATCCACCGGTGCAGGTTGATGATCACCTGGCCGCCGGTCTGGCAGGAGACCCCGCCCTCGGGCAGTGCGGGGGCGTCCACCCACAGTCCGCCCGCGGCGCACAGCCGGGCGGTGGTACGACTGGTCGCGAGCAGGACCGTGAAGTGGTACGAGCCGTCCTGCGGCACCCGCTGGAACCGCCACTGCCCGCCGGCGGTCCAGCCCCGCCCGTCCGCGAGCGTGGCGTCGACCACGGCCGCGAACTCGTCCGGATCCACCGGCACCCCGTCCTCCACGGCCACCCGGTAGCGCCGCAGCGTGCCGGCCTCCCCGCGCACCGGGCTCTCGCCCGTCGCGTACCGGAAGGTGCCGGGGCCGTCGGCCGGGAACTCCGGGACGGGCGGGTCGGAGGACGGGTCCGGCACCGGCGTGACCGTGTCCGGGGGCGGGATCGGGTCGACGCTGCCTGCCGCACCACCCGACGGCGACCCCGGGTCGGCCGTCGGGGAGGAGTCACCGGTCACCGCGGGGGCCTGCCACGGGGACCCCCCGACATCCGTCGGCGGCTCGGCCGGTGGATCGTCCAGGACGCCGGCGGCCAGCGCGCCGACCAGCACCAGCCCCGCCGCCAGGCCCGGTACGAGGGCCTGCCGTACCCTCCGGGTCACCGGATCCGGGGCTGCCCGGTGGCGCCCTACATGACGGCGAGAGGCAGACATTTCACCGAATTGTGGCACATCACTACAACGATCCGGGAGTCAGGCCGGCGGCGGTGTGGCGCGGTCGATAGGGCGGGGCGGCCGCCACCGGGGTCGCGGCGGCTCGACCGGCGGCCGGCCGGCCACCTCGTCCAGCAGCGCCACCACCGCCCGGGCCACCAGTCGCGGCACCTCCATCTGGGCCACGTGACCGACCCCGTCCAGCATGAGCAGCCGGCTGTCCGGGATCACCCGGGCGGTCTGGGGCGCCACCCGGACGTCCACCAGCCGGTCCTGTCGCCCGCCGACGACCAGCGTGGGTACGCGGACCCGCTCGGCAAGCCGCCACAGGGAGGCCGCACCCGGCAGGTACGCCCGCAGGAAAGCCGCCACCAGGCTACGCATGGTGCGCAAGTACGCGTCCAGGTAGTGCTCGGTGGTGTAGCGCAGCCGGGTCTCCTCGATCGCCTCGGCCAGCCGCTGCTCGGCCACCCGCGCCGGGTCGGCGTACACCGCCGCGATCACCTGTCGGGCCAGCTCCTCCGGGGGGATCTTGGCCAGTCGGCGGGCCACCACGTACCGTGCACCCGGCACCGCCAAAAGCGGCAGCAGCCGGCCCTGGAGGGTGCGGCGCGGGTCGAGGAACGGCAACGCCGGCGAGATCAGCGTCAGGGTGCGGACCAGGTCCGGTCGGCGGGCGGCGACCGTGACGGCGATCGCGCCGCCCAACGAGTTGCCCAGCAGGTGCACCGGCCCCCGGCCGGAGTGCTCCACCCACCGGATCACCCTGTCGGCGAAGGCGTCGATGGTGTAGCTGGGGGCCGGGTCGCTGCGCCCGAACCCGGGCAGGTCGATCGCCTCGCCCGCCAACCGCCCGGACAGCAGCCCGGCCAGGTCGGTCCAGTTGAGCGAGGAACCGCCCAGCCCGTGCACGTACAGCGCGGGTTCGGCCTCCCCGGACGTCGCCGGGGTGGTACGGACGAAGATCCGGATGCCGTCGAGCAGCACGTGCCGGCCCGGCCACGCCGGAAACGGCTCCCGCAGCTCGGGGACGGTGCTCTCCGGTGCCAGCAGCGCCCGTTTCATGCCCGCCGGCGGCTCACCCGACCAGCAGGGCGTCCAGCCGCCGGTTGACCGCGCCGAGGGTCGCCCGGACCGCCGCCTGCCGGGCGTCGCCGTCGACCACCGCCGAACCGGCGAGCTGCTCCACCCAGCCGCCGCAGACCAGCTGGACCACCACCACCGCGACCTCGGTGCTGCCGAACGGCACCACCCCGGTGTGCTCGACGTGGCACCGCGACGGGGTGTCGTCGTCGGACCGGCCCGCCGCCCGCATCAGCTCGTCGATCGCCCGGGCGGCCGACACCGCCGCCAGCCGCACCACGTACGAGTCGATCGCCGGGCCGCTGGCCAGCCCCAGCGCCCGGTACCGCCCGGCGGCCAGCCGCACCTCCACGGTGGCGTGCAGGCCGACGATGCTGACCTGGACGTGGTCGATCACCACCCGGGTGCCGGTGGACAGGGCGGGCGGGGGCGGCGGACCCGCGGCCGGCACCGGACGGTCCCGTTCGTGGGGCTCGTGGTCACCGGAGACCGCATCCGACGGGGCGGGCCATTCCCGGTCCGGCTCGGTCACCTGCGCCAGGCTCGACGGCCGCTGCGGATCCACGGCCGGCCGGGGCCACGGCGAGTGCGGCGGAGCCGGACGGGTCGTGGACGCCGACGCGGACGGGTAACGGGGCGACGCCGACAGCCCCATCCGCTCCTGGAGCAACCGGGCCACCACCCGGGACACCTCGATCGGGTCGGCGTCGTCGGCGAGGTCCAGCCGCAGCGTGTGGGCGCCGGTGGGGCTGGTGCGGAGGCTCGCGGCCCGTACCCCGCGGACCTCCTTGACCGCCTCCAGCACGGCCTCCACGTCGAAGCCCTCGGTGGGTTGCGCCGGCACGTCGTCCCTGCGCAGCTGGTCGGCGATCCGGGCCAGCTCGGGCGCCTCCGCCTCCAGCGGCGGCTCGGACAGCGGCGGGCCGGCCGGTCCGTCCAGCGCGGGGACGTCCGGCTCCGCCGGCACCCGCTGGGGAAGGGCACCGGCCGCCGCCTGCTCCGCACCACCCGACGCGCCCGGATCCGCCGCCGAGGACTGCGGCGTCCCCGCCGGGTACGCGTCGGGCACGGCACCGTCGACGGACGGCTCGGCCGCCGCGGGGGGAGCCGAGGCGAGCGACGGGACCGTTTCGGCCACCGGCGGCCCCGCCTGGGCGGGGACGGCGCCCGCGGCCGGCGGCTCGTCCGGAGTCCGCTCCGCGTCCAGCCAGCCGGCCGACGACCCGTCCGACCAGTCCGGTGGTCCGGAGGTGTGCCGGACCGCCTCCCGCCACAGCGGAGGCTCCGCCATCGGCGGGCCACCCGGTGCGACGCGGTCGTCCATGCCGGCCGCGCGGAAGCCGCCGTTGGCCGCGCCGTGGCCCGCCGGCGGCGCGGCGGCCAGGCTGTCCACCCGCGACCACGTCAGGTTCGCCTCGGCGGGCGCCCCGGTGCGCGGGTACCGCTCGCCGGTGCTCCCGGTCGCTGTCTCGTCGTCCACCACCCGCTCCTCGGTCGTCTTTGGCGAGGTTACCCCGTACCGGCCCGCCGGGATAAGGTCCGACCGGCCGGTGACCGGTCCGTCACCGGACGACGGTCCGGGCCGGCCGCGGAGGTCGTCTTGTCGACGGTCCTTCGTCGCCGCCACGTGTATGCGTGATGATGTAACGACAGACTTCTCCGGAGGAGCCCATGGCCACGCAGTCGTCCGCCACCACCCGACCGACGCGGCTTCCGCGCTCGGTGCGCCGTCGCCAGCTGCTGGAAGCCGCCCAGGAGGTGTTCGTGGCGCAGGGCTACCACGCCGCCGCGATGGACGACATCGCCGAGCGGGCCGGGGTCTCCAAGCCGGTGCTCTACCAGCACTTCCAGAGCAAGCTGGACCTCTACCTGGCGCTGCTGGACACCCACTGCGCGGCGATGACCGCCCGGACCCGGCAGGTGATGGCCGAGCACACCGACAACCGGGAGCGGGTACACGGGGCGATGCGCGCCTACTTCGACCTGATCGACCACGAGAGCGAGGCGTTCCGGCTGGTCTTCGAGTCGGACCTGCGCAACGAGCCGGCGGCCCGGGACCGGCTGGAGCGCGCCGAGCGGGAGTCGATCGAGGCGGTCGCGGACGCCATCATGGTCGACACCGGGGTCAGCCGGGACCGCGCCGAGCTGCTCGCCGCCGGCCTGGTCGGCTCCGCCCACACCGCGGCCCGGTTCTGGCTGGCCAGCGGCCGGCGGGTGCCGAAGGAGGAGGCGGAGGAGCTGCTGGCCGCGCTGGCCTGGCGGGGCATCGCGAGCTTCCCGCTGCAACAGGACGGTGACGGGCAGGTATCGTCGGGTCCGGACGAAGGTCAGGACGAATAGGGCGGTCGGGGCGGTCCGGCCACGACCGTCGGTGTCGAGCGCGGCGAGATCGAGGAGACGAGGGTGGAAGTCAAGATCGGTGTGCAGCACGTGCAGCGGGAGCTCGTCCTGGAGAGCAACCAGACCCCGGACGAGGTGCAGAAGATCGTCGCCGAGGCGCTCGCCGGCACCGTGCTGCAGCTGGTCGACGACAAGGGTCGGCGGGTGATCGTTCCGGTGGACAAGATCGCCTACGTCGAGATCGCCCAGCCCTACCAGCGGCCGGTCGGCTTCACCCCCGCCTGACGGGTCGGCCCGGTCCCACGCCGCCGGGTGACCAGGCGTCGGTGGGATCCGGCCCCGCGAGGGGTCAGGTGTTGAGCCCCACCTCGGCCATGCGCTGGGTGTGCGCCTGGGCCAGCCGCCGCAGCAGCAGCTGGATCGCGGACTGCTCGCCGTCGACCTCGCCGTTGGCGGCGACCACCAGCGCGGCGAGCGCGCGCCGCTCCCCGGCCATCCGCGCCACCTGGGCCATCGCCTCCCCCAGCAGCCGGCGCGCCCACATCGACACCCGGCTGCGTACCGGTTCGTCCTCGATGAGCGTCCGCAGTTCGTCGGCGGCCAGCCGCCGGTAGCGGTTGTCCTGCACCACCTCGTGGACCAGCTCACGGTCGCGGCGGCCGAGCACACCGGAGACGACGTGCACGATGTCGTCGGCGAGCAGCCGGTCACCCACGTACGCCTTGACCACCGCCTCGGCCCAGTCGTGCGGACGGGTGAGGTCGTGGTACGCCTGCAGCGGGCCGGCGAAGGGTGCCATCGCCTCGTCCGGGTCGGCACCCAGCTCCTGCAACCGGTCGACCAGCCGTCGGTAGTTCGCGATCTCGACGCCGGCGGCCTCCGACAGCAGCGCGCGGCGACGGAGATCCGGTGCGAGCCGCGCGTCGACCGCCATCCGGTCGAACGCCAGCATCTCGCCGTAGGCGAGCATCGCCAGCAGGTCGATCACCGACTCGGTGGGCACGCGGGTCACACCCGAAGGCTAGTGGGTCGGGCCGGTCGGTCGGCGACGAGCCCGGGCGACCCGGCCGCCGCCTCGCGGAGGTGTTCGCACACGACCCGGTACGGCCCGTATCATTGAGCGGACGCGGGCGAGCCCGCCCGCGACGCGCGTGCCCGCGAGGCTGCGCAGTCGCCTTGCGTGCGGCGCGCGCGGCCGAGAAGGGCGCCCCAGGGCCAGAACAGGGCCAGACGTTTCGGGCGCACCGTTACCGCCGGCGGGTTGCCGGCGAACGGAGGCACGCGAGTACCTCTCATGACAGACGAACGCTTCAACGGCCCGGTCGGCACGCCGGCCGGGCAGGACATCCACGATCTCCCGTACGACGACACGACCGGCACGGCAGGCAGCGACGGCCCCACCGACCACGGCGGTACCGCGCGGCCCCACCGGCTGGTCCGCCCCGACAGCCCGACCTTCGCCGACCTGGGCGCCCGCCCGGAGACGGTGGAGGCGCTCGCCTCGATCGGGGTGACCCATACCTTCGCGATCCAGGAGTACGCGCTGCCGATCGCGATGCGCGGTTCGGACCTCATCGGACAGGCACCGACCGGCACCGGCAAGACGTACGCGTTCGGGGTGCCGATCCTGGAGCGGGTGCGCTCCCGGGACGAGGGCGCCGACGGTGACCCGCAGGCGCTGGTGGTGGTGCCCACCCGGGAGCTGGGGCTCCAGGTGGCCAAGGACATCGAGAGCGCCGGCCGGCTGCGCGGCGTCCGGGTGCTGCCCGTCTACGGGGGTGTGGCGTACGAGCCGCAGATCGCGGCGTTGCGCGACGGCGTCGAGGTCGTGGTCGGCACCCCCGGCCGGCTGCTCGACCTGGCCCGCCAGGGCCACCTGCGGCTGCACCGGGTCGGCGTGCTCGTGCTCGACGAGGCCGACCGGATGCTCGACCTGGGGTTCCTGGACGACGTCGAGCAGATCCTCGCGCTGCTCCCCGAACAGCGGCAGACGATGCTCTTCTCCGCCACCATGCCGGAGCCGATCGTGGCGCTGGCCCGGCGGTTCATGCGCGCCCCGGTCACCGTGCACGCCTCCTGGCCGGACCAGGCCGGCGGCGGAGCCCCGCAGACCCGGCAGATCATCTACCGCACCCACCCGCTCAACAAGATCGAGATGCTGGCGCGCATCCTCCAGGCGCGGGACCGGGGCCTGACGATGATCTTCGCGCGGACGAAGCGGGGCGTCGACAAGGTCACCGGCGAACTCGACTTCCGGGGGTTCGCGGTGGCGTCGGTCCACGGCGACATGGGGCAGGCGGCCCGGGAACGCGCGTTGCGGGCGTTCCGCAAGGGCAAGGTCGACGTGCTGGTCGCCACCGACGTGGCGGCCCGCGGGTTGGACGTCTCCGGTGTCACCCACGTGGTCAACTACGACTGCCCGGAGGACGCGGACACCTACACCCACCGGATCGGACGCACCGGGCGGGCCGGTGCCAGCGGGGTGGCGGTGACCTTCGTCGACTGGGAGGACCTGGCCCGCTGGAAGCTGATCGACAAGACGCTGGGCCTGGAGGTCCCCGACCCGCCGGAGACCTACCACACCTCCCCGTGGTTGTACACCGACCTGGACATCCCCGAGGACGCCGACGGTGAGCTGCCGCCGGAGCAGCGGAAGCGGGCAGGGCTCGCCGCCGAGGCCGAGGAGGACCTGGGTGGGCCGTCCGGTCGCCGGGCGGAGCCGAACCTCCGTCGTGGTCGCCGGCGGCGGCGTGGCGGCGCCGACGACGATCCGCAGGCGGAGACGGGCCCGTCGCCCGCCGCGGCGGCTGTCGGGGCGGCCGACGAGCCGGACGGGACCCGCCGCCGCCGGCGGCGGCGCCGGCGGCGGGGCGCCACGGTCGGGGCGGAGTCGGTGGACTCCCCGGTCACCGATACCGGCGCGGACACCCCGCACGCCGGGGACGACCCGGTCGTCGACGGCCCGACGGCTGACGTGGCCGGGGCCGCCGGCGCGATCACGGCCGCCGGCGGTGACGGCTCT
>CAZSNW010000135.1:0-7640 GCA_964608245.1 uncultured Micromonosporaceae bacterium | reverse complement strand
AAGCTCGTGGTGGTGGACGCCGCCGACCGGTTCCTCGCGGCGCTGGCCGGGGTCCCCGACCCGGAGCGCAAGCGCAAGATCATCGGGCGGGAGTTCATCCGGGTCTTCGAGGAGACCGCGCGCGAGCTCGACGCCGCCGAGCCGGTGCGGTTCCTGGTGCAGGGCACGCTCTACCCGGACGTGGTCGAGTCCGGCGGCGGCGCCGGCGCGGCCACCATCAAGTCGCACCACAACGTCGGCGGCCTGCCGGACGACCTGACGTTCGAGCTGGTGGAGCCGCTGCGCCGGCTGTTCAAGGACGAGGTACGCGCGCTCGGCCTGGAACTCGGGTTGCCGGAGTCGCTGGTGTGGCGGCACCCGTTCCCGGGCCCGGGTCTGGCGATCCGGATCGTCGGCGAGGTGACCCGCGAGCGGCTGGAGGTGCTGCGCGCCGCCGACCGGATCGCCCGGGAGGAGTTGACCGCCGCCGGGCTGGACCGCGAGGTGTGGCAGTTCCCGGTGGTGCTGCTCGCCGACGTGCGCTCGGTCGGGGTGCAGGGCGACGGCCGCACCTACGGTCACCCGGTGGTGCTGCGCCCGGTGGCCAGCGAGGACGCGATGACCGCCGACTGGTTCCGGCTGCCGTACGACCTGGTGGCGCGGATCTCCCGGCGGATCACCAACGAGGTGCCCGAGATCAACCGGGTGGTGTACGACATCACCAGCAAGCCGCCGGGCACCATCGAGTGGGAGTGACCGGCGCCCCGGTGCACGGCCGACCCGCGCCCCCGTGGCGGACGATTCCACCGCGGGTGCGGTGCGACGCGCCGTGATCGACGACGCCCGTCACCGGCCGTGTGCGGCAGAATGGCGGGCGTGACCCCGGACCTCACGCCCCTGCGGCGGATCGCGGCCTACGCCGTGTGCGTCGACGACTCCGACCGGGTGCTGCTGGTCCGGGCGTCGGCGACCTCGGGCGCGCCCGGCACCTGGTCGCTGCCGGGCGGCGCGGTCGACCACGGTGAGCACCCGGAGCAGACGGTGGTCCGGGAGGCCGCCGCGGAGACCGGCCTGTCGCTGAAGGTCGGCCGGATCAGGGACGTGCTCTCCGACGTGCGGGCGTTGCCCCACCGGGGGATGACCATCCACACCGACCGCCTGATCTACGAGGCGACGGTACGCGGCGGCCGGCTGACCTCGCGGGTGGGCCAGCCCACGGACATCGCCGCCTGGGTGAGCCTGAGCGAGGTCAAGGATCTGCCGCTGCGCCCGTTCACCGCGGCGGCGCTGGGGGTGCCCACCGACACGGTCGACCCGGTGCCGGACCGCTACCCGACGCTGCCGTCGTTCCTCGCCGTGCCGGACCGGGACGGCCTGCACCGGGCCCAGCGGTTCGCCGCGTACGCGGTGGCGGCGGACCCGGCCGGTCGCTTCCTGCTGACCCAGATCGCGCCAGGCTTCCCGGGCGCGGGCCTGTGGCACCTGCCCGGCGGCGGTACCGACTTCGGTGAGCAGCCGGCCACCGCGCTGCTGCGGGAGCTGGCGGAGGAGACCGGGCAGCACGGCCGGGTGGAGGCGCTGCTGGGGGTGGCGAGCCACCGGGACCCGGCGGCGCTCGGGCCCGAGGGCTACCCGATCGACCAGCACGGTGTCCAGGTGTTCTACCGCGTGGCGGTCGACGAGCCGACCGAGCCGCGGGTCACCGAAGCCCACAGTTCCACCGTCCAGGCCCGGTGGTTCCGCCCGTCGGAGCTCAGCGGGCTGGAGGTCACCGACGTCACCCGGCTGATGCTGCGCTCCTGATTGCGCGTACGCGTGCCGACCGCTCCCGCCCTGCACCGGCGGTGCGTGGCGTGACGCCGGTCACCGGCCCGGTGGCGCCGTGGGTGCGCGGTGGTGGTACCTTTCCGGCGTCACGGGCGCCGGGGTGCGAGTCGGATATGACGGTCTCCGGTGGCGAAGCAGGCGTCCAGCGACGAAAGGTCGTCGGTGCGGTCTCGCCAGCAGGTGCCCGGATGTGCGATGGTGTAGCCGCGCGGAGGGACCGGGCACCGCCGCGGTGGCGGTAACCACCCACCGTCAGGGAGGAGATCGTGCCGAGAGCCCTCTGGCGGCGTCGGCGGGCAGCCGACCAACCACGGCCGCGGGGTCGGCGTTGGACCGGCGGCCTGCGACGGGGTGGTGTGCTGGCCCGGCGGGTGCTGGTACGCCGGCGAGGCGCCCACAGCCTCGTGACCGAGTCACACCCGGCGGAACCCACCGGCCCGGTGCCACTGCCCGGTGAGGCGCTGCTGGTGCCCGCGCCGCGTCCGTCGCCCGCCGACGGGGCGCGTCCGGTGAGGTCTGGTGACGACCCGGGCCCGAACCGGGTCGGCGTCCTGTCCGGAGGTGGCGTGGTGGCCGGTGACGGCGCCGACGCGGTGACCGCTGCTGGTGGTGTCGGAGCGGCCTCCTCGCCGGCCGCCGTCCCCGGAGAGGCCGACGCGGGGCGTCTGCTGCCCGGCGAGCGTACGTTCGGGCGACGCGTCTGCTTCGGCCTGGTGAACCTGGCGACCTTGGGCAGCCTGTCGCTCGCGATGCTGGCGATCCTGCTGGCGATGCGCGGCGACGTACGGCCGGCGGCGCTGTGCCTGATCGGCTGCGTGGTGTTCGACGGGCTGGACGGCCCGCTGGCCCGCCGGCTGGGGGTGGCGAGCTCCTTCGGCGCGCAGATGGACTCGCTGGTCGACATGTGCGCCTTCGGGGTGGCCGCGCCGCTGGTCCTGTACGCGTCGCTGGCCGGCGCGGTGCCCGGTGCGGTGGCCGCGGTGGCGTGCGCGCTGGTCGCCGGGTGCGCGGCGATCAGGCTGGCCCGGTTCAACGTCACCCCGCGGGACGACCGGTTCTTCACCGGGGTGCCGACCACCGCGGCGGCGGCGGTGCTGGCGTGCGCGGTGCTGCTGGAGGTGCCGTTGCCACCGGTGGCCCAGCTCGTCGGCCTCTCGGTGCTGGCGTTCGCGATGGTGTCGAGCTTCCCGTACGCGACGCTGGCCCGGCTCGCCCGGCTGCCGCGCTGGTTCTGGCTGGCGCCGCTGGCCGGTGCGCTGGTGAACCTGCGGATCACCTTCATGATCCTGGTGTCGCTGTACCTGCTCAGCGGGCCGGTGCTGTGGCTGCTCCGGCGCCGGGCCGCCTACAGCTCCGCCAGCGGCCGGACCGCCTGACGCCGCTCAGCGGATCCAGCGGGCGATCGGCGTGGCCCCGCCGCGGAGCCGGTCGCCGACCGAGACCAGCGGGACGACCGCGTCCGCGGGCAGGTAGACGTCGGTGCGGGAGCCGAACCGGATCAGCCCGAACCGCTCGCCGCGGGCGAGCAGGGAGCCGACCGGGACCCGGTGCACGATCCGACGGGCGATGAGGCCGGTGCGCTGGGCCACCGCCACCCGGCCGCGGGTGGTGTCCAGCACGGTGTACGTGGCGACGTTGTGCTCCGCCTCCGGGCTCATCGCGTTGGCGTACCCGCCGTCCTCCATGAACACGTCGGCGACCCGGCCGGCCACCGGCGAGCGGTTGACGTGGACGTCGAACACCGACAGGAACGTGGCGATGCGCAGGTACTCGGCCGCGGTGGCGTCGACGCTGAACCGGTCGTCGGTGACCCGCTCCACCGACAGCACCCGACCGTCGCTGGCCGCCACCACCAGGTCGGCGTCCTCCGGCGGTTCCCGCCGCGGGTCCCGGAAGAACGCGGCGACCGGCGCGGCGGCGGCCAGCGGCAGCAGCCAGGCCTTGGAGCCGGGGCGCAGGGCCCGCATGAGCAGCGCCGCGCCGAGCGTCAGGCCGGCCGCCACCACGCCGTTCGAGTCGATGTGCATGTCGTGGGTGAGCGGCACGCTGGAGGGGCGGTCGACCGGGGTCATCCGCTCCGCCAGAGCCGGGTCGCCCGGTTCCCGGCAGAACCGGTGGATCCGGACCGGCGGGACGTTCCGCAGGACCAGGTCGGTGCCGACCCCGTGGAGGGCCGCCTGCCGCCCGAGTTCGGCGGCGGCGCCGCCGCCGAGGCCCGGCACGGCGAGCGCAGCGGCTGCGAGCACCCCGCCGGGGCGCAGCAGCTTCGCCACCTCGTCGAGCCGGGCCCGCGCCTGCTCGGCGGTGCCGGTCACCGGTTCGGCGACGACCGCCACGTCGACCTGGTCCGGGGTGTCGACCACCCGGACCCTCTCCGCGACCCAGCCACCGAGGCCCGCCAGGTGGGCCTGCATCGCCGCGGCGTCGCCGGCGGGGACGACCTGCAGGGTGTCCTCCGGCAGCAGGGCGTCGATCGCCGCCCGGAGCACCGCCGATCCCGGGGTGGCGTCCACCAGCAGGGCGGACTTGGGGCCGGGCCGACGGAGCAGCTCCGACACCAGGCAACGGGCGGCGTACGGACCGAGGACGTTCGGTGCGGGTCGGGTCATGTCGCCCAGCATAGGGGTCACGCGGACAGCTGCCCGTCAGGGTCGTCGGCCGGCGGGTCACCGGCGCGGCGGCGCCGGAGTTCGACCAGCAGCCCCGCGGTGACGCCCGCGATCCCCAGCAGGACCAGGCCGCCGGCGAGGACCAGGTCCGAACGGAAGAAGCGGAACACGACGATCTCCGACAGGACGTACCAGCCGGCCACGGCCAGGAAGAACAGGCCGAACACCAGGGCCACCGGGTCGGTGCGGTGCCGCATCACCGGGTCACCTCCACGCTTCCGAACAGGACACGGATGTCGAGTTGCAGGGTGCCGGCACCCGGCTCACCGGGCACCTCGGTCGCCGCGGACGTCCGGATGCCGCTGGCCGACCGGTCCACCACCGTCGAGGTACCGACCGTGACGCGTGACCGGGCCTCCACGGTGACGTCCGGCGGCAGCAGGACCTGGACGGTGCCGAACCGGGCACGCACCTCGGTCCGTACGGTCCGGCCGTCGAAGTCGAGCTCCCGCAGGTCGAGCACGCCCTCACCGAGGTCGATCCGGTACGCGTTCACGATCTCGGACACGTGCTGCGGTTCCCAGGTCACCTGGGCGCCGAGGTGCTCGGGCCGGTTCAGGCTCTGGTACCCGTGGGCGACCGGCAGGGCGAGCGTGAGGATCACGCCGACCGCGATGAGCGCCCGGGCGCGGCCCCACCAGGTGCTGACGAGGAGCCCGAGGCCGGTCACGACCAGTGCCGCGGTCACGTAGACGGCCGCAGGGATGTCCACCCCACCGACCAGCTCGACCAGGGCGAGGCCGCCGAACAGCAGCAGCATCACCGAGACGGTGATCAGTGACAGTCCGGAGCGCGGCGGCTGGTTCACCGCGGTGCCGGCGGCGTGCGGTCCGCCCGCTCCGGCCGGGTACGCGCCGGCGTACGGACCGCCGGAACCCGGCGGATACGCGTATGCGGCGGACGGAGGCGGCGTCTGCGGCGTCCCCGGCGGCGGTTCGCTGGCCCGGCCGTTGCGCAGCATCAGCGCCACGACCAGGACCACCACCCCCACCAGCAGCAGGACGTACAGGGGAACCGGCGCCACCCCGACCACGATGGCGGCAGCGGTCACGAGGAGCAGGACCACCAGCACGGCCGGGACGCTGGCCTGCCCCTGGCGGAACAGCCCTTCGATCGGCGAGGCGGTGTCCCCTTCCTCCGGGGTGATCAGCCACATGAGCAGGTAGACCAGCAGGCCGATGCCGCCGAAGCAGGTGAGGACCACGAGCAGGACCCGCCACAGCACCGGATCGGTGCCGGTGGCGCGGCCGAGGCCCGCGCAGACCCCGGCCAGGTACCGGCCTTCGCGCGGTCGCACCAGCAGGGGCCGCCCGGCCGGCGGGTCGGACCGGGCGCCGCTTCGCTCCGCAGAGGAGGTCTCGTGTGTGTCGGTCATGGGCCGATCCTGACCGGCTGACTGGCTCCGACGCCTCCGGTGGACACCCTGGTCGGACCCTGATCCGACCCTGACCCGTCGCCGGGGTGCGGATCAGGGAAGTCTCAGGTGCCGGGCCGGTGGCCGGCGGCCCGTGCCCCGTGTGACGATCAACGGGGGTGCGGAGGCGATGACAGCGACAGTGACCCCACAGGCAGCGGCTCCGGGGGGTGTGCCCGAAGGCGGTGGATCCGCCTCCGGGCGGCCGCCGCTGCGTCGCTCGAACTCCGACCGCCTCGTCGCCGGGGTGGCCGCCGGCATCGCCCGCCACCTGCGGATCCCTCCGGTCGCGGTCCGGATCGCGTTCGTGGTGCTGCTCGGCTTCGACGGGCTCGGAGCGCTGCTGTACGCCGCGTACTGGGCGGTGCTGCCCACCGACGCGGACGACCCGTCGACCGGTCGCCGTCATCAGCCGGTGACCCTGCTGCTGCTCGGCGGGCTCGCGGTGGCGGTGCTGCTGGTGCGGGTGATGGGTTTCGGTGACGGCCGGACCCTCACCTCGGCCGCGGGTTGGCTGATCGCCCTCATCGCGGTGGGCGCAGGCGTCATCTGGCACACCAGCGGGGTGGTCGGCCGCCGCGCCGCCGACACGGCCGCCCTTGCGCAGCGCGCCACCGTGCCCGCCGGGACCGCGCCGCGGGCGTTCCTGGCCCGGCTCATCGGCGGCGGCCTGCTCATCACCGCCGGGCTGGTGGGGCTGGCCGCGGTGTACGCGCCGGTGGGCGGGGTGCGGCTGGTCACCATCGCCTACGGGGTCGGGTTCGCGCTGCTCACCCTCGCGGGCGTGGGCGTGGTGACCGCGCCGATGATCGGGCGGATCGTCGGCGCGCTGCGGGCCGAGCGGGAGGCGCGGATCCGGGAGCAGGAGCGGGCCGAACTCGCCGCGATGGTGCACGACCAGGTGCTGCACACCCTGGCGCTGATCCAGCGCAGCGCGCCCGCGGGGTCGGAGGCGCACCGGTTGGCGCGTGCCCAGGAGCGGTCGCTGCGCAACTGGCTGTACCGGCCGAGGACGGCGCACGCCGGGCTGGAGTCGATGCTGGAGCAGGTGGCGGCCGAGGTCGAGGAAGCGTACCCGGTGACGGTGGAACTCGTCGTGGTGGGGGAGGACCCGCCGCCGCGGCACGCCGAGCAGGTCGAGGCGGTGGTGGCCGCCGCCCGGGAGGCGCTGGTCAACGCCGCCCGGCACGCCGGGGTGTCCACCGTGTCGGTGTACGCGGAGGTGGAGCCGGACCAGCTGACCGTGTTCGTCCGCGACCGCGGGGTCGGGTTCGACCTGGCCGCGGTGGACCGGGACCGGCACGGGGTCCGCGGGTCGATCATCGGGCGGATGGAGCGGCACGGGGGCCAGGCGACGATCGTCACCGCGCCCGGTGAGGGCACCGAGGTCCGGCTGCGGCTGCCGTTGGGTGCGGAGAGCAGGGAGACGGGATGAGCGTTCCGACGGGCTCCGACGCGCCGGCCGACCAGGGTGGGGCGGCCGGACGCCGGCTACGGGTGTTCCTGGTCGACGACCACGCGATGTTCCGCGCCGGGGTGAAGGCCGAGTTGCGCGGTCACGTGGACGTGGTGGGTGAGGCCGGTACGGTCGCCGAGGCGGTGGACGGCATCGTGCGGACCCGACCCGACGTGGTGCTGCTCGACGTCCACATGCCCGACGGCGGCGGCCGCGCAGTGCTCGAGACGGTACGCGCCCGCCTCGGTGCCGGCGCGCCGCTGCGGTTCCTCGCCCTGTCGGTCTCGGACGCGGC
>CAZSNW010000134.1:0-7642 GCA_964608245.1 uncultured Micromonosporaceae bacterium | reverse complement strand
GGGACCGGGTGGCGATCAGCCGGTTCACCTTCGAGATGGCCGACCCCAAGCACCTGGGTCACCTGCTCAGCGCGGTCAAGAAGGTCGACGGCGTCTACGACGCCTACCGGGTCACCTCCGGCGCGTGAGGCGAACGGTCGCCCCGGCACGCGTGGCCGGCCGGTGAGCCCTGGCTGGACTCTCACCGTGGTGAGGCGCGTGGGCTGGCACCCACGAGGCACCCGTGACAGCAGAACGCCGGTGGCGCGGCGGGGATCACCGCCGCGCCACCGGCGTGTCGCCGAACCGTGCTACCTCGGGTCGCTGACCCGCAGCGACTCGATGATCACTTCCTGGTTGGGGTGGCCACCGCCGGGCAACGGGTCGAACGCGCCGTCGTGACCGGCCTCAGCCACCTGCCGCAGGATGTCCAGGCCCTTGGTGATGGTGCCGACGATCGAGTAGTCGGGGTTCAGGTGCAGGTCCTCGTAGACGAGGAAGAACTGGCTGCCGTTGGTGTCCCGGCCGCTGTTGGCCATCGCCACCGTCCCGGCCGGGTAGACGCGCTGGGTCGGGAGGTTCTCGTCGTTGAAACGGTAGCCCGGGCCGCCCGTGCCGTCGGTGTCCCGGTAGCCCTCGCCCTTGGCGTTGGGGTCCCCGCACTGGAGCATGCCCTGCATCATCCGGTGGCACTTGGTCCCGTCGAAGAACTCGTGCCCGGCCAGGTGGGTGAAGCTCGCCGCGATGCAGGGGGAGCGCGACAGGTCCATCTCCACCTCGATCTCCCCCAGGTTGGTGGTGATGGTCATCACCTGGATCCCCTCGCGCGGCTCACCCTCCGGCGGCAGACCCACGTCCACCGCCATCGGGTTGTCGTCTGGGCGGAACTCGCACGGCCCCGGCGGCGTGGGGGTGGGGGTGGAGGTCGGGAGCGAGAACGGCGGCAAGTCCTCCCGGTCGGTGACCTGGTTGACCACCAGAACGACCAGCCCCACGACCAGCACCGCCGCCACGGCGGAGCCGATGATCGTGTTGCGCCGCCGGCGCCGACGGGCGGCCTCCTGGCGGGCGGCCATCTCGCGCGCCAGCTTCGCCCGCGCGGCCTCCCGCTGCCGTTGCCTGCTCGACGTCACTGTCTCTCCTCCCGTGCTCGCCCGCGGTCGGCCGTGGGTCTCACCGGTGTCGCGGCCGCGCGCCGTCGTTCAGGACCCGTTCCCGGAGTCCTGGCTGTCGTCCTCCGCGCCCTGGGCCTCCGGATCGACCACGCGCAGCGACGTGATGGTGACCGTCTCCGCCGGGGCGAGCGAACCCTCGACCGTGCCGGCCTTGCCGATCGCCTCGATCAGCTCCATACCGCCGGTGACCCTGCCGATGACCGACCACAACGGGCTGTCGGTGTCGAAGTCCTCGTAGAAGATCAGGAACTGGCTGCCGCCCCCACCGGTGAGGTCGCCGAAGGCCACCGTGCCGGCCGGGTAGGCCGGCTCACGCTCCTCACCGTCCTCGCCGTCTTCATCGTCACCGTCGTCCGCGGCGGGCGGGATGTTCTCGCCGGCCCAGAACGAGTAGGTGGGACCGCCACGCCCGGTGCCGGACGGGTCACCGCAGAACAGCGCCTGGAAGGCGACGGCGTGGCAGGTCGTCTCGTCGTAGAAGCCCTGGGCGGCCAGGTGCTCCAGGCTGGCGACCGAGCAGGGGTCGACGTCGACCGTCAACGTGAGCTCCACCTCGCCGGAGCCGTTGGACCCGGCGTCGACCTCCATCGTCACGACGCGTTCACCGAAGATCGGCGGGTTCTCCGGTGGGGTGCCGGCATCGATCCGCTCCGTGGAGGCCTCGTGGGGCAGCCAGACGCAGCGTCCGGGCTCGCTCTGCGGCGGTGGCTCCTCACCGGAGCCGCCGAGCAGCGCCATCGAGCCGACCACGATCAGGCCCACCATCACCGCGACACCGACGCCGGCCAGAATCTGACGTCGACGCCGCTCCTTCTGGGCGCGTCGGGCGAGCTGTCGTTCGTACCTGACGCGGGCGAGCTTGCGCTGTCGGCTCCTGCTCGATGCCACGGGGGTCCTCCGGATAGCGGGTGGGTACGCCCGAGCGAGTGTACGACGACACGCTGAGAATAGGGTGGACCGGGTCGGCCGTCCGGGGGAGGATGGCGGTCGGTACGCGGGAGGGGTGAACGTGCTGGTCGTAGGGTTCCCGTCGGACGCCTTCGGCACCAACTGTTACGTGCTGGCGTCCGGACCGGGGGAACAGTGCCTCGTCGTCGACCCGGGGGTCGGCGTGCTGGACCGGCTGGAGGAGGTGCTGGCCCAACACCGGCTGCACCCGGCGGCGGTGCTGCTGACCCACGGCCACCTCGACCACACCTTCTCGGTGGCGCCGGTGTGCGGGGCGCGGGGCGTCACCGCGTACGTCCACCCGGAGGACCGCGACATGCTCGCCGACCCGCTGCGGTACCTATCACCGGAGCTGTCGGCGGCGGTCGGCGGGTGGCTGCGGTACACCCCGCCGGACGACGTGGCGGAGTTGACCGACCAGACGGTGCTGCGCATCGCCGGGTTGGAGATCACGGTCGACCACGCTCCAGGCCATACCAGCGGGTCGGTGATGTTCCGCGTGCCGGCGGAGGGCACCCGGTGGGAGGCCGACCAGATCTGTCTCTCGGGGGACGTGCTGTTCGCCGGCTCGATCGGACGCACCGACCTGCCGGGCGGCAGTATGCCGGCGATGCTGGCGACGCTGCGGGACAAGGTCCTGTCGTTGCCGGACGACACGGTGGTGCTGCCCGGCCACGGACCGGAGACCACGATCGGCCGGGAACGCGCCACCAACCCGTACCTGCGGGAGGTGGCCGCGATGGCGGCCGACCCGACCCGAGGCTGAGGAGCGGATGAGCAGACCGACCCCGCTGTCCGGCTTCCCCGAGTGGCTGCCGGCGCAGCGCATCATCGAACAGCAGATCATCGACCGGATCCGGCGCACCTTCGAACTGCACGGGTTCAGCCCGTTGCAGACCCGCGCCGTCGAGCCGCTGGACCAGCTGCTGCGCAAGGGCGAGACCTCCAAGGAGGTGTACGTGCTGCGTCGGCTGCAGGCCGACGAGGCCGACGCCTCCGACTCCGGTCTCGGCCTGCACTTCGACCTGACCGTGCCGCTGGCCCGGTACGTGCTGGAGCGCGCCGGGCGGCTGCAGTTCCCGTTCCGGCGGTACCAGATCCAGCCGGCCTGGCGGGGGGAGCGGCCGCAGGAGGGCCGCTACCGGGAGTTCTGGCAGGCCGACATCGACGTGGTCGACCGGGGCAGCCTCGCGCTGCACCACGACGTGGAGGTGGCGCTGGCCGCCGCCGACGCGCTCTCGGGCCTGCCGATCCCGCCGGTGACCATCCGGACCAACAACCGCAAGATCTGCGAGGGCTTCTACCGGGGGATCGGCATCGCGGACCCGGCGGCCGCCCTGCGCGCGGTGGACAAGCTGGAGAAGATCGGCCCCGACGGGGTGACCGAGGAGCTCACCCGGACCGCCGGCGCCTCTCCGGCGCAGGCCAAGGCGTGCCTGGCGCTGGGGGAGATCCGCACCCCGGACGCGTCGTTCGCCGACCGGGTGCGGGCGTTGGGGGTGAGCGACCCGCTGCTGGAGGAGGGCCTGGCGGAGCTGGTCACGGTGGTGGAGACCGCCGCCGAGCACACCCCCGGGGTGGTGGTGGCCGACCTCAGCATCGCCCGCGGCCTGGACTACTACACCGGCACCGTGTACGAGACCCGGCTGGCCGGCTACGAGCACCTCGGCTCGGTGTGCTCCGGCGGCCGGTACGACAACCTCGCCACCGCCGGCGAGGACCGCTACCCGGGGGTCGGCATCTCCATCGGCGTGACCCGCATCCTCGGCGCCCTGTTCGGGCGGGAGGCGCTGGCGGTGTCCCGGCCGGTGCCGACCTGTGTGCTGGTGGCGGTGCCGGACGAGGCGTCCCGGCCGGACTGCGTCCGGATCGCCACCGCGCTGCGCCGCCGTGGCATCCCCACCGAGGTCTCGCCCACCGCCGAGCGGTTCGGCAAGCAGATCCGGTACGCCGACCGGCGCGGGATCCCGTACGTGTGGTTCCCGGGCGAGGGCGGCCACGAGGTCAAGGACATCCGCTCCGGTGACCAGGTGCCGGCCGACCCGGACACCTGGATGCCGCCCGCCGACGACCTCCACCCGGTGGTGATGGCCGTCGATACCGCCGCCGACCGGTGACGCCGCAGGCCGGGCACCGGTCGGCGGCCCCGCGCCCGGCACCGACGTCCCACCCGTACGCTGTCGGCGTCGCCCGGTGACCGGGCGGGTACCGTGTCCGGAGGCGACGCCGGCATCCTGCGAGGAGAGAACCTGTGATCCGAACCCACGAAGCCGGAACGCTGCGCCCTACGCACGTCGGCCAGACCGTGACCCTGGCCGGATGGGTGGCCCGTCGCCGCGACCACGGCGGGGTGACCTTCATCGACCTGCGGGACGCCTCGGGCATGGTGCAGGTGGTGTTGCGGGACTCCGGCGAGGCGCACGCGCTGCGCACGGAGTACTGCGTGCGGGTGACCGGCGAGGTGCGGCGCCGGCCGGCAGGCAACGAGAACCCCGACCTGCCCACCGGCGAGGTCGAGGTGGTGGCCGGGTCGCTGGAGGTGCTCTCCGAGAGCGCGCCGCCGCCGTTCCCGGTCGACGACCACGTCACGGTAGGGGAGGACGTCCGGCTCCGCTACCGGTACCTGGACCTGCGCCGGTCCGGTCCGGCGCGGGCGCTGCGGCTGCGGTCGCAGGCCAACCGGATCGCCCGGTCGGTATTGGAGGCCCACGGGTTCGTCGAGGTCGAGACCCCCACCCTGACGAAGTCCACGCCCGAGGGCGCGCGGGACTTCCTGGTACCGGTGCGGCTGCAGCCGGGCAGCTGGTACGCGCTGCCGCAGTCGCCGCAGCTGTTCAAGCAGCTGCTCATGGTGGCCGGCCTGGAGCGCTACTACCAGATCGCGCGCTGCTACCGGGACGAGGACTTCCGGGCCGACCGGCAGCCGGAGTTCACCCAGCTCGACATCGAAATGTCGTTCGTGGACGCCGACGACGTGATGTCCCTGTCGGAGGAGATCGTCGAGGCGCTGTGGGGCGAGCTCATCGGCTACCGGCTGCCCCGGCCGCTGCCGCGGCTCACGTGGCACGAGGCGATGGACCGGTACGGCAGCGACAAGCCGGACCTGCGCTACGGGGTGGAGCTCACCGACCTCACCCGGTACTTCGAGGGCACCGGTTTCCGGGTGTTCGCCGACGCGATCGAGGCCGGCGGCTACGTCGGCGCGGTGGTCATGCCGGGCGGCGCCCGGCAGACGCGTCGGGAACTGGACGGCTGGCAGGAGTGGGCCAAGGCGCGCGGCGCGCGGGGGCTGGCGTACGTGCTGCTGGAGGAGAGCACCGGCGAGCCGCGCGGCCCGGTGGCCCGCAACCTGTCCGAGGAGCACCTCGCCGGACTGGCGGAGGCGGTCGGCGCCGCCCCGGGCGACGCGATCTTCTTCGCCGCCTCCACCGACCGTCGCGCGGCCCAGGAGCTGCTCGGCGCCGCCCGGGTGGAGATCGCCGCGCGGTGCGGGCTGGTCGAACCGGGTACCTGGTCGTTCTGCTGGGTGGTGGACGCGCCGATGTTCGAACCGGACGGTGAGGGGGGCTGGACCGCGCTGCACCACCCGTTCACCTCGCCCACCCCGGAGTGGGTGGACCGGTTCGAACAGTCGCCGGGCGAGGCGCTCACCTACTCGTACGACCTGGTGTGCAACGGCAACGAGATCGCCGGCGGCTCGATCCGTATCCACCGGGCGGACGTGCAGAGCCGGGTGTTCCAGGTGCTCGGCATGTCGCAGGAGGAGGCCGCCGAACGGTTCGGCTTCCTGCTGGAGGCGTTCCGGTACGGCCCGCCGCCGCACGGCGGGATCGCCTTCGGCTGGGACCGGGTGTGCATGCTGCTCGCCGGCGCCGACTCGATCCGGGAGGTCATCGCGTTCCCCAAGACCGGTGCGGGCTACGACCCGCTCACCGGTGCGCCCACCCCGATCTCCGCCCAGCAGCGGGCCGAGGCCGGGGTGGACGCGGTGCCCGCCCAGCAGCGGGCCGAGTCGGCGGCCGGCCCGGCGACCGGGTAGGCCGGATGACGACGCGGCGCGGGTCCGTCCCCGTCGCCCGACCCTGCGGAGGTGCGCATGTTCGCACTCGTCGCGGCGGTGCTTTTCGCCGTCGCTCTGGTCCTCGACGTCATCGACCGGAGCATCGGCCAGCTCACCCCGACCACGTTCCTGATCGCGGGCCTGCTGTTCCTGGCGCTGCACCTGGGGCCGCTGCGGCGACGGTGACGGATCCCCGCCGGCCGGTGACCGGGCCGGTCAGCCGGCGAGGGTCACCGAGGTCCGTCCGAGCGCGTCGGTGAAGCCGAGCCGCCGGTACAGCCGGTCGGCGTGCGGGTTGTCCACCATCACGCCGAGGGAGGCCACCCCGTGCTCGGCGACCAGCCGGCGGGCCAGCACCGTGGTCAACGCGCGGCCCAGGCCCCGCCCGCGGGCCTGGGGGTCGACGGCGACCGCGGAGATGGAGCCGATGCCGTTCCGGCTGCGGTCGGCGGCGCAGGCCACCAGCCGGTCGCCGTCACGGATGCCGTACCAGCCACGCACGCCCGGGTCCCCGGGGCGCGTATGGGCCTCGGGGAAGGCCCGGTCGAGCAGGTCGTCGATCTCGGGGTGGTCCGCGGCGGACAGCGCCACCACCCGCTCGGTGCCGGCCACCGGCGGCGGGGCGTGCCGGGTCCACCGGAACAGCCAGTCCGCCGCCTTCTCGACCGTCAGGTGTCGCCGGACGACGGCGTGGTCGGTCAGAGGCAGCGTCACCCGGTCACCGGCGCCGAGCTCGCCCCGGCGTACCAGCGCCGCCACCAGCGTGACCGCGGCGGTCGGCTCACCGAACGCGAACCATCGGCGGCGGCGCGCCTTCGAGGTCCCCCAGGCGGCGGCGGACCCGCCCAGGTACGCGCGGGTGGCGCCGGGATCGGCGGTGAGTCGGACGAAGGGATGGTGGCCGGTCTCCGCCAGCAGGCGTGCCCGGTCGACCGGCAGCACCACCGGTGTGGTGGTCTCCGTCACGCGGCCACGGTAGCCGACGGGTCCACCCGTCGCCCGCCGGCGACCGGCTGCCGCGTTCACCGCGGACGACGGGATATCGTCGTGCGGTGGACTCCGATGCCCTGTTCGCCGTGCCCACGCCGGCGGGGCCGTCCGAGGCGGGCGGCGGTGCGGGCCAGGGGTTCCCGCCGCCACCCCCGGACGCGCCGCTGGCGGTACGGATGCGCCCGACCAGCCTGGACGAGCTCCTCGGCCAGGACCACCTGCGCGCCCCGGGCGGGCCGCTGCACGAGCTCGTCTGTGGCGCGCACCCGCCGTCGGTGATCCTGTGGGGTCCACCAGGCAGCGGCAAGACCACGATCGCGCACCTGGTGGCCCGAGCCGCCGGCCGGCGGTTCGTGGCCCTCTCCGCGCTCAGCGCCGGCGTCAAGGACGTACGCGCGGTGATCGACACCGCCCGCCGGCACCGGGCGGCCGGCAAACCGCCGACCGTCCTGTTCATCGACGAGGTGCACCGGTTCTCCAAGACCCAGCA
>CAZSNW010000133.1:0-7697 GCA_964608245.1 uncultured Micromonosporaceae bacterium | reverse complement strand
CAGCGGAAGGGCGACCCGGTGGTGGTCGACACCGACGAGGGCGTACGCCCGGACACCACCCTGGAGGCGTTGGCCCGGCTCAAGCCGGCGTTCGCCCCGGACGGCACCATCACCGCCGCCTCGTCCTCGCCGATCTCCGACGGCGCCGCCGCGGTGGTGGTCGCCTCCGAGGAGACCGCCGAGAAGCTCGGCCTGCCGGTGCTCGCCTACATCGGCGCGCACGGCAACGTGGCCGGCCCCGACAACTCCCTGCACTCGCAGCCGGCCAACGCCATCCGCCAGGCCCTGGACAAGGCCGGCCGGTCGGTCTCCGACCTCGACCTGGTCGAGATCAACGAGGCGTTCGCCGCGGTGGTGATCCAGTCCACCCGGGAGCTCGGGCTGGACCCGGAGATCGTCAACGTCAACGGCGGCGCCATCGCCCTGGGGCACCCCATCGGCATGTCCGGTGCCCGACTGGTCCTCACCCTGGCGCTGGAGCTGCGCCGGCGCGGCGGCGGGCTGGGCGCCGCGGCGCTGTGCGGCGGCGGTGGCCAGGGCGACGCGCTGCTCGTGCAGGTGCCGACGCCGTGAGCGGGCAGCCGTCCACCCCGCCGTCGGCCGCGTCCACCCGGTGGCGGCCCGACGTCGCCGAGCTGGTCGCGCGGGCCCGCGAGGGTGACCCGCGCGCGGTCGCCCGGCTGATCACCATGGTCGAGTCCAACGACCCGGCGGTGCCGGAGCTGACCGCGGCGCTGGTGCCGTACACCGGCCGCGCCCAGGTGATCGGCCTCACCGGTGCGCCGGGGGTCGGCAAGTCCACCACCACCGGCCAGCTGGTCCGTGCCCTGCGCGAGGCCGGCAAGCGGGTCGGGGTGCTCGCGGTCGACCCGTCCAGCCCGTACAGCGGCGGGGCGATCCTCGGCGACCGGGTGCGGATGCAGGAGCACGCCACCGACCCCGGGGTCTACATCCGCTCCATGTCCAGCCGCGGCCACCTGGGCGGCCTCGCCGCCGCCACCCCCCAGGCGGTCCGCGTACTCGACGGCGCGGGCTGCGACGTGGTGCTGGTGGAGACGGTGGGGGTCGGGCAGGCCGAGGTCGAGATCGCCGACCTGGCCGACACCACGCTGGTGCTGCTCGCGCCGGGCATGGGCGACGCGATCCAGGCGGTCAAGGCGGGCGTGCTGGAGATCGCCGACGTCTTCGTGGTGAACAAGGCCGACCGGGAGGGCGCGGACGCCACCTACCGCGACATCCAGTCCATGCTCGCGCTGGGCGAGCGTAAGCCGGGGGACTGGCGGCCGGTGGTGGTGCGGGCGGTCGCCGCCCGCGGCGAGGGCATCGACGAGATCGTCGCCGCCATCGACAAGCACCGGCGGTGGCTGGAGGAGCACGATCTGCTGCGCACGCGGCGGGAGCAGCGCGCCGTCGCCGAGCTGGAGGCGATCGTGCTCAACACCCTGCGGCAGCGGATCGCCGGGTTGCGGGACGGCCGTATGCTGCGGGAACTGGCCGCGGCGGTGGCGGCCGGTCGCACCGACCCGTACACTGCCGCCGGCGAGATCCTCGCCTCGATCTAGACGCACTCGATCTCGAGGCACACGTCGTGTCGTCGGGGCGGCGCGCCGCCACGGGCGTCCCGCACCGGTCCGGGCCCACCCGGTCCGGGCGTACGGCGAAGTCGGCCGGGGCCGACCGGCCTGGCCAGAAGGGGTGCCGGTGACGGGCTGGGCGATCCGGTCAGCCCGTCACCGGCCAGGGAGGTGCTGGTGACGGGCTGGACGGTGCTGGCACGCGGGATCCGCCACCGGGTCGGACGCAGCACGGTGGTGCTGCTGCTCGCGGCGGTGGCGGTGGCCGGAGCGGTGCTGGTACCTGGGTACAGCCGCGCGGCGCAGCAGTCGGTGCTCACCGACGGGCTGTCCTCGGCCGGGTCGGCCGCCACCGACGTGGCCGTGGGCGTCAGCGGGCCGGCCGGCGGCGCCCCGGCCGCCCACCGGCCGCTGGCGGACCTGCGCGCCACGGTGCAGATGGCGCTGCTCGCCACACCGGCGCTGGCCGAGGTGCTCGGCGAGCCCGTGTCCGGTGTGGACTCCGCGCCGACGGTCCGGTACCGCGGGGAGGAGCTGGCCGCGCGGCTGGCCTACCGGGACGGGGTCTGCGCCCACCTGCGGATCACCGACGGGGTCTGCCCGTCCGAGCCGGGCGAGGTGCTCGCCAGCACCCGCACCGCGGCCGAACACGGGGTCGCGGTCGGCGACACCCTCACCGTCCGGTGGGAGCGGCAGCAGCGGCGGCTCGAGGTGGTCGGGCTGTACGAGCCGCCGGACCCGGACCCGTACTGGGGGCGCACCGCGTACTTCACCCACGGCGGCTTCGACCCGGTCACCGGCGTGCCGCGGACCGACGCCCTGTTCACCGCCTCCGAAGAGGACGTCCGCGCCGACCCGGACGCGGTGGTGACCGCCGCCATCACCTACCCGGTGCGACCGGAGCTGGTCCGCCTGGACCGGGTGGCGGCGATCCGGACGCAGCTGTCCACGTTCGGCAACGCGGTCCGGGTGCACGGGCTGGAGCCGCGGAGCGCGCTGGCGGCCACCCTGGACCGGGTCGCCGACGACCAGGCGGCGATCGCCCGCACCGTCCCGCTGATCGCCGCACCCCTGGTGCTGCTCGCCTGGTTCGTGTTGTTCCTGCTGGTCGCCGCGGTGACCGAGGAGCGTCGGCCGGAGATCGCGTTGGCCCGGCTACGGGGGTTCCCCACCGGGCGTACCGCGCGGTTCGGGCTGGGCGAGGTGCTGCTGCTCATCCTGGTCGCCGCACCCCTCGGCCTGGCGCTGGGGCTGGGGGCGGTCGAACTGTCCGCGCGCACCGTGCTCGCCCCGGGTACGCACACCGAGCTGCGGCTGCCGGTGTTCGTGGCCGCCGGGGCGGCGCTGGCCGCCACCGTGCTCGCCGCGCTGCTCGCCGTCCGCTCCACCCTCCGGCCGGGGGTGCTGGACCTGCTGCGGCGCGTGCCCTCCCGTTCCGGCTGGCGCGCCGGCGCCCTGGAGGGGGCGGTGGTGGCGCTCGCCGGCGCCTCGCTGCTGGTCGCGCTCACCGACCGGAGCGCACCGCTGGCCGTGCTGGTGCCGGCGCTGCTGGCGGTGGTGGCCGGGGTCGCGGTGGCGCGCCTGGTCGCGTTGTGGGCGGCGGTGCGGCTGGCACGGGCCCGGCGCCGCGGCCGGGTGGCGCCGCTGCTGTCCGCCGCCCAGGTCGCCCGCCGCCCCGGCTCCCGCCGGGTGGTGGCCGTGCTGACGGTGGCCGTCGCCCTGCTCACCTTCGCCGCCACCGCCTGGGACGTCGCCGCCCGGGCACGGCAGGACCGGGCGGTGGACGTGGTCGGCGCCGACCGGGTCTACACCGTGCTGGCCGACCATCCCACGGCGGTACGCGACGCGGTGCATACCGCCGACCCGGACGGGTACTCGGTGGCGGTGGCCCGCACCGTCGTGCCGTACGCCGGCAGCCTGATCGACGTCGTGGCGATCGACACCACCCGGGCGGCCGGGGTGGTGCAGTGGCGCGGCGCGCCCTCCGGTGACCTGGCCGAGGCGCTGCGCCCGCCGACCTCCCCGCCGCTGATCGTCACCGGCGAGCTGGTGGTCGGCGCGCACACCACCGACCTGGGGGAGGCGCCGGTGCGGCTCGCCGCGCTGGTCTCCTCGCCCGGTGAACCGCCGATCCCGGTCACCCTCGGAACGCTCGTCGAGGGCGACCGGGAGTACCGCACCACCCTGCCGCCCTGCCCGCCACCCGGCTGCCGGCTGCTGGGGCTGCTGCTCGGGCGCACCGGCACCGCGGGCGAGTTCACCGCCACCGTCACCGTGACCGCGATCCGTTCGGACACCGGCGAGCCGGCGTGGCGTGACCGGGCCGCCTGGCGGCTGTCGACCACCGGCCCGGCGACCCTCGGCGACGGCTCGGAGCTCACCGTGGTCGCCCCGCCCGGGCAGGTCGGCGACGTGCTGCTGGAGTACCGGGACGCGCCCGACGCGCTGCCGGTGGTGCTGGCCGGCCCCGCCCCGGCCGACGACCCGGAGGCGACCGTGTTCACCTTCCCGGGTCTCAGCGACCGGCCGGAGCCGTTCCAGGTGGTGGCCACCGCGCCGCGGCTGCCCCGCGCCGGAGGCCACGGCCTGCTGATGGACCTCGAGTACGCGGTGGCGGCGGCCGGGCGGTCCGCGGCGCTGTCGGAGGCGGCGCTGGCGTACGAGGTGTGGGCCTCGCCCGACGCCCCGGCCGACCTCGCCGACCGGCTCGCCGCCGCGGGCGTACCGGTGGTCGACGTCCAGACCCTCGACGGCACGCTGGAGCAGCTGTCCCGGCGCGCCCCGGCGCTCGGCTTCCGGCTCTACCTGTTGGCCGCCGGGGTGGCGGTGCTGCTCGCGATGGGGGTGGCCGCGCTGTCCGGCCGGGTCGGGGCCGAGCAGCGGCGGGCCGAGTTCGCCGCCCTGCGGCTCGGCGGGGTGCCGGTGGCCACCCTGCGCCGGGCGGTGGCGCGGGAGCAGCTGTCCCTGCTCGGCTGGCCGGTGCTGGTCGGCGCGGTCACCGGCTTCGCCGCCGCCGCGCTCATGCTGCCCACGATTCCGCTGGTGGAGGTGGGGGCGGTGGACCCGGCGCCGGCGTACCGGCCGGCCTTCGCGGTGCTGCCGCTCGCCGCCGCCGCGGTGGCCGTGGGCCTGTTGGTGGTGGCGCTCGGGGCGCTGCGGACGCCCGGCCGCGCCACCGTGCACCGGGTGCGGGAGGCGGGACGGTGAGCGTCGGGTACGCCGGCACGGTGACCGGCATCGGGGCGAGCTGCCGGCAGGTGGTCTACATCTACCGGCTGGACGGCTACGACGTGGTCGCGCTCGCCGGGGTGGACCTGGACATCATGCCCGGCGAGGCGGTGGCGCTGCTGGGGCCCTCCGGGTCGGGCAAGTCGACCCTGCTCGCGGTGCTGGCCGGGCTGCTGCCGCCGGCGGCCGGACGGGTGGTCGTCGGCGGACTCGACCTGAGCCTGGCCACCCCGGCCGAGCGGCAGCGGCTGCGCGCCACCCGGGTCGGGGTGGTGCTGCAGGGCGCCTCCCGCAACCTGCTGCCCTACCTCACCGCCGAGCAGAACGTCCGGTTCGCCCAACGCGGCGCCCGTACGCGGGAGCGGCCGGCGGCCCGGGACGTGCTGGCCCTGGTGGGGCTGACCGGCAGGGACCGGCTGCGGCGGCGGCCCCACGAGCTGACCTCCGGGGAGCGGCAGCGCCTGGCGCTCGCGGTGGCGCTGGCCAACCGGCCGGGCATGCTGCTGGCCGACGAGCCGACCAGCCAGCTCGACAGCCGGGCCCGGGACGAGGTGGTGGAGGCGCTGGCCGCGGTGCACGCCGCCGGCACCACGGTGGTGGTGGTGACCCACGATCCCGAGGTGGGGGCGCGGATGCCGCGCACGGTGACGATCCGGGACGGCCGGGTCGGTGCCGAGGGGCGGCTGGGCGAGGACTACTCGGTGGTCGGCCGGGACGGCGCGGTGCTGCTGCCGCCGGAGATCGTCCGCCGGCTGCCGCCGGGCACCCTGCTGCGGGCGCACGCCACCGCGGACGGCCGGGTGGTACTGGAGCCGGTGCCGCCGCGGGTCACGGCGGGTCCGGTGCCGGCGCCGCGACCCGGTCCGGGTCCGGCTCCCGCGCCCGCCCCCGTGCCCGTGCCGGAACCGGATCCGGTGCCGGTCCCCGCACCCGCGCCGGATCCGGCGCCGGTCCCCGAGCCGTCCCCGCCGCCCACCCCGGAGCCGGCGCCCACGGGGACGCCGCCGACGGGCACCCGGACGCTGCCGGCGCCGCCGACCGCCCGGCCCGCGCTGCCGGCGGCGCCGACGTCCGCGGCGCCGACCTCGCCGGGGCCCCCGCCCGGGCGGCCGGAGCACCTGGGCGAGGTCCTGGAACGGGGGCACCTGCCACGACCGGAGGAGCGACCGTGACCGCACTCGTGGTGGACCGGGTGACGGTGGCCTACCGCCGCGGTGTCCCCGTGCTGTCCGACGTGTCCCTCACCGTGCCGGCCGGCCGGCTGGTGGCGGTGACCGGCGCCTCCGGCGCCGGCAAGACCACCCTGCTGTGGACGATGGCGGGGCTGCTGCGGCCGCTCCACGGCACGGTCAGCCTGGCCGGCGGGCCGGTCGGGCACGGGACCGGCCGGGTGGTGCTCATCCCGCAGGAGGCGGCGCTCGCCCCGGTGCTCACCGCGGAGGAGAACCTGCTGGTGTCGTTGCTGTCCGCCGGTCACCCGCCGGCGACCGCCCGGCGGCTGGCCGCCGAGGCGCTGCAGCGGCTGGGGTTGGAGGTTCAGGCCGACCAGCTGGCCGAGGAGCTGTCCGGCGGTCAGCAGCAGCGCACCGCGATCGCGCGGGGGCTGGCGCTGCGCGGCGACGTGCTGCTCGCCGACGAGGTCACGAGCAACCTGGACGCGGACAACCGGCGGCGGGTGCTGGCGCTGCTGCGCGCCGAGGCCGACCGCGGGGCGGCGGTGGTCTTCGCCACCCACGACCCGGACGCGGCCGCGGTCTGCGACGCCCGGGTGCACCTGGTGGACGGGCGGGTGGCCGTACCGGTCGCCGGGTGACGGCCCGGGCGCAAGCTGTCGCGTCCGGGGCGCGGGTCCGCGTGGTCCGCGTCCCACCGGCACCGTGTCCACCGGCGATGGCGCGGTCGCCGGTCAGTCGCGGCTGCCGCCGCTCATCGCCGCGTGGATGCGGCGGTGCGTGTCGGCCTCCTGCTGCCGACCCTGCCGCTCCAGCGCCCGGGCCAGCGCCGCGTGCGCCCAGCTGTCCACCGGGTCCAGTTCGACCAGCCGCCGGAACGCGGCCTCGGCCCGCTGCAGCTGCGCGGAGCGGAAGTACGCCTGACCGAGCAGCTCCAGCACCGCCCGGTTGGTCGGCTCCGCCTCCGCGACCGGGGCGAGGATGCGGGCGGCCGCCGCGAAGTCGCCCTGCTCGTAGGTGCGCCGCCCCAGGACGTACGCGTCGTAGATCTCGGACATGGCGTTCCCCTCTCGTCCTCAGGCGGCATGACCTCGTGCACCACAACGCCCCCTGCCCGGGCGGCCATTCCGGGGTGGCGGCGGTGCGGCCGCGTACGGCGGTACCGGGAACCGCGGTGGCGGAGTCGTCGGTGTGTGGGCGGGGTCGGGCGGCGGTGGCCGGGGCCCGGTCGGGCTTAGCTTCCGTTCAGCGTAGCCCCCTAGAATCGACCCAGGCATCCGGCGACACCGGGAGGACGACCCATGCAGGCAGACGAGATCGCCGCCGGTCGGGAACGCTGGCAGCGGCGGTACGACGCGGCCCGCAAGCGTGAGGCCGACTTCACCACCCTGTCCGGGCAGGTGGTGCAACCGGTGTACGGACCGCCGGAGGGGGTCGACTTTCCCGGTTTCGAGCGCATCGGCTGGCCCGGGGAGTTCCCGTTCACCCGCGGGCTGTACCCGACCGGCTACCGCGGCCGGACCTGGACCATCCGGCAGTTCTCCGGCTTCGGCAACGCGCGCCAGACCAACGAGCGGTACCGGATGCTGCTCGCCGCCGGCGGCGGCGGGCTGTCGGTCGCGTTCGACATGCCCACCCTCATGGGCCGTGACTCCGACGACCCGCTGGCCGAGGGCGAGGTGGGCCACTGCGGGGTGGCCGTCGACTCGGCCGCCGACATGGA
>CAZSNW010000132.1:0-7730 GCA_964608245.1 uncultured Micromonosporaceae bacterium | reverse complement strand
CCCGATCGCGCAGGGGGTGCTCACCGGCAAGTACCTGCCCGGCCAGCCCCCGCCGCCCGGCTCCCGCGCCACCGACCCGTCCGGGTCGCGCATGATGTCCCGGCTGCTCACCGACGAGACGCTGACGGCGGTGCAGCGGCTGCGTCCGATCGCTGAGCAGGCCGGCCTGACCATGGCCCAGCTCGCGGTGGCCTGGGTGCTGCAGAACTCCAACGTGTCCGCCGCGATCGTCGGCGCGACCCGTCCCGAGCAGCTGCGCGAGACCGTGGGCGCGAGCGGGGTCACGCTGGCCCCGGAGATCCTCAAGGCGATCGACGACGCGCTGGGCGACGTGGTGGTCCGCGACCCTGCGCTGACCCACTCGGTCACCAAGCGTCCGTGACACGACGGTCCGGGGCCCGGGCGGGGACCGCCCGGGCCCCGGACCGTGTCGGCTACTCGGCCGCCGGCAACAGGCTCATCCGGTACTCGACCCGGTCACCCTCCATGAGCACCACCGTGGTCACCCCGGACTCGGCGAGCGACCGCCACGTCTGCCCGATCCACGACTCCGCGTCCGACTGGTTGCCGAACACCTCGTTCGGACCGTCCACCACCTGCCCGTCGGGGCCCTCGTACCGCCAGCTCCACACCATGCTCTCTCCCGCAGTCGCGCCGGTGCTCTGCGACTAAGGTACGGGCATGTCGGTTGCCCCGGGACGTACGGTGCTCGTGCTCGGCGGCGCCGGGTCCGGTCACACGGACCACGCCGAGCGTCTGCTGGCCGACACGCCCGCGCCGTTGCGACTGGTCACCGACCGGCCGGCCCCGCAGGAGCTGTGCCGGGCGCTCGAACAGGCCGCCGACGACCGGCCGGTGCTCGTGCCCGACCTGGCCGCCTGGCTGGGTGACGCGCCCGGTGACGACGCGGCCGCCGAGCGGCTCGCCGCTGCGCTGCGACGCTGCCCGGCCCCCCGGGTCGTGGTCGTCGGCACCGAGGTGGGGTGGGCGCCGGTGGCCGATCCGGCGGCGAGGGCACGGGTCGACTGGCACGCCCGGGTGCACCGCGCACTGTCGCAGGTGGCCGACCGGGTGGTGCTCGTGGTCGCCGGCCGCGCGGTGACGCTGCCGCCCACCGGCGTCGAGGCGGTCGCCGCGCCGTCCACACCCGCCGCCGCGGTCGCGACGCCGCCGGACGGGACCGCCGACGAGACGCCGGTCGGCCCGGGCGACGAGGAGCTGGCGCTCATGCCTGAGCCGGACGAGGCGGCCCGCGAGGCGGTCGCCGCCCGGTTGGCCGGCGCGGGGCTGGGCACGCTCACCACGGCGGTGGCGGCCGCCGCCGCCTGCGGGGTGTCGGACTGGTCCCGGGTGCGGGTGCTGCTGCTGCACGGCGGGTACGCCGGCGACGCGGCCGCCGGTGAGCCGGCGGCCGGCCCGGACGCCGCCGCGGCCCTGCACCATTTCGCCGACGCCGCCGGCGTCACACCGGTGACCGTGCCGACCCCGTCGGCCGCACCCCTGGAGGCCGGTCCGGTGCTGCCGGACGAGGAGGCGGAGCGCGCCCTGGCGGGCGGCTGGCGGCTCGGCCACCGAGCCGCCGACGAGGGGATGGACGCGGTGGTGATCGCCGCCACCGGGCCGGGTGCGGACACCGCCGCCGCGGCCGTGGTGGCGGCTCTGCGACCCGACAGCGACCTGCCCGCCCTGCTCGCCCGGGTACGCGCGGCCGACGGGACCTACGACGACGCGGCCTGGGTGCGGCGGTGCGTGGCCGCCCGGGACGCGGTGGCCCGGGTACGCCGGCTCGGGCGTACCTCGCCGCGGGAGGTCCTCGCGGAGCTGGGCGGTGGCCCGGTCGCCACCGCAGCCGGGGTGGTGCTGGCCGCGGCCTCCCGCCGCACCCCGGTGCTGGTGGACGGTCCGGTCGGGGCAGCCGGCGCGCTGGTCGCCGCCACCATGACGGCCCGTGCCCGCCGCTGGTGCCTGCTGACCGACCACGGTGGGCGTCCGGTGGTGCAGCGGGTCGCCACCCTGCTCGGCCTCACCCCGGCCAGCCCGGTCGGGCTGGACCTCGGCGAGGGAGCGGCGTCGCTGGCGGTGCTGCCGCTGCTGCGGGCGGCGACCCGGCTGGCGGGCGGGCCGGCTACCGGTTCCGGTGCGGCACGAACGGCGGCCTGACCACGCGCACCGGCAGTCCCCGCCCGCGGACGTCCACCGTCAGTTCGTCACCCTCGGTGACCTTGGCGGCGGTGTCCAGCAGCGCCAGCGCGATCCCGGTGCGCAGGGTCGGCGAGAACGTGCCGCTGGTGACCACGCCGACCGGGGTGGCGCCGCGCAGCACGGTCATGCCCGCCCGGGGCACGCCGCGGCCGGTGGCCCGCAGCCCCCAGCGCACCCGCCGGGGTCCGGCCTCCCGTTCGGCGAGCAGCGCCCGCTGACCCCAGAACTCCGGCTTGTCGAAGGCGACCGCCCACCCGCAGCGCGCCTGCAGCGGGGTGATCTCCAGCGACAGGTCCTGGCCGTGCAGCGGCAGGCCCGCTTCGGTCCGCAGGGTGTCCCGCGCCCCCAGCCCGCACGGCAGGCCGTTGTGGGCCTCGACGGCCGCGAGCAGCCGCTCCCACAGCGGCCCCGCCGCCTCCGCCGGCACCACCAGCTCGTACCCGTGCTCGCCGGTGTACCCGGTGCGGCAGACCACCACCGGCACCCCGTCGTAGGTGACCTCGGTGAAGCTCATGAACTCGTGCCCGACCGGCAGCCCGAGGGCGCCCAGCACGTCGGGCGCGGCCGGCCCCTGCACCGCCAGCACCGCGTACGCCTCGTGCTCGTCGGTGACCGTCACCCCCGGCGGCGCGGCCGCCGACAGCCGGCGCACCACCTCGGCGTTGTTGGCGGCGTTGGGTACCAGGAACACGTGGTCGTCGGCGTACCGGTAGGCCAGCAGGTCGTCCACCACCCCGCCGGTGGCGTCGTCCAGGCACATCGTCCACTGTGCACGGCCCTCGGCGAGGGCGCCGAGGTCGGCGGTGAAGCAGCGGTTGAGGAAGTCCACCGCGCCGGCGCCGCGCACCCGCGCCTTTCCCAGGTGGGACACGTCGAAGAGGCCGACCGACTCCCGCACCGCGGTGTGTTCGGCCACCACTCCCCCGCCGGCGTACTCCAGCGGCATCAACCAACCACCGAACGGTGCGAACTTCGCCCCCCGGGCGACGTGGGCATCGTGCAACGGGGACCGGCGCGGCTCTGCGCCGGTGGTGACCGGATCGCTCATGGTGGCAACCTATCGCGTACCCGCCGTGGTTAGGATCACCGGAGGCGTCCGACCGGGACGCCACCGGCCGACGACGATCGGCCGGCCCCTCCGGCTACCACGACCACCGGGAGTTGCCGTGACGCTGCCCCGCCTGAGCCTGTTCGACACCGACCCGGCCGACGTCGACGCCGACGCGATCGTCATCGGCGTGCACAGCAGCGGCGGTGAGCCGGACGGGACGCTGGTGCTCGGCGGCGGAGCCGAGAGCGTCACGGCCGCCTTCGAGGACGACCGGCTGCAGGAGGCGCTGCGGCTGCTGGGCGCCACCGGCGCGGCCGCGGAGGTGACCAAGCTCGCCACCCTGGGCGCGGTGAGCACCCCGCTGCTGGCGGCGGTGGGCCTGGGCCCGCAGGGCACCGCGCTCGCGCCGGACGTGCTGCGCCGGGCCACCGGCGCCGCGGTACGGGCGCTGGCCGGCAGCCGGAGGGTGGCGATCGTGCTGCCGGTGCCCGACGACGAGGGCCTGCCGCAGGTGGTGCGGGCGGTGGCCGAGGGGGCCGCGCTCGGTGCCTACCGGTTCGACCGCTACCGCAGCACCCCGCCCCGCCGGCAGCCGGTGAGCGAGGTGATGATCCACGTGCCGGACGCCCGGGACCGGGCGGCCCTGGCCGAGATCGAGCGGGCCACCGTGGTGACCGCCGCGGTCGCCCGGGCCCGCGACTGGGTCAACACCCCGCCCAACGACCTGCGGCCGCCCGACTTCGCCGACCAGGTCGCGGCGGCGGCCGCCGAAGCGGGGCTCGAGGTGACGGTGCTCGACGAGGAGGCGCTGCGCCGCGACGGCTTCGGCGGCCTGCTCGCGGTCGGCTCCGGCTCCCAGGCGCCGCCCCGACTGGTGCGGCTGGACTACCGGCCCGCCGGTGAGCCGGTCGCCCGGGTGGCGTTGGTCGGCAAGGGCATCACCTTCGACACCGGTGGGGTGTCGATCAAGCCGTCGCAGGCCATGACCACGATGAAGTCCGACATGGCCGGTGCCGCGGCGGTGGCCGCGGTGATGCTGGCGGTCGCCGCGCTCAAGCCGCCGGTGGCGGTCACCGGCTGGCTGCCCATCGCGGAGAACATGCCCTCCGGCTCCGCCTACCGCCCCGGCGACGTGGTCACCATGTACGGCGGGAAGAAGGTGGAGGTGCTCAACACCGACGCCGAGGGCCGCATGATCCTGGCCGACGCGATCGCCCGCGCCTGCGAGGAGCAGCCCGACCTGCTGCTGGAGACGTCCACCCTGACCGGCGGCCAGATGGTCGCGCTGGGCAAGCGGATCGCCGGGGTGATGGGCACCCCGCAGGTGTGCGAGCGGATCCGCGCGATCGGCGAGCTGACCGGGGAACCGGCCTGGCCGATGCCGCTGCCGGAGGAGGTCCGCCAGGGCATGGAGTCGTCGGTGGCGGACATCTGCCAGATCAACGCCAACCAGGAGCGGGTGGCCACCATGCTGCAGGGCGGCACCTTCCTGGCCGAGTTCGTGACCCCGGGCCTGCCGTGGGCGCACATCGACATCGCCGGGCCGAGTTTCCACACCGGTGAGGCCAGCGGCTACCTGTCCAAGGGCGGCACCGGGGTGCCGGTGCGGACGCTGCTGCAGTTCATCGAGGAGCTGCCCGACCGGCCGCTGTCGGAGAGCTGACCGGGCGCCGCCCGCGCGGCGGGTCGGCTCTCCGGCCGGCGGATTGGGCCCGGGCCGATCAGATGCCGGCGTCGCCCACGCTGCGCTCGGCCCGGGCCGCCCGCTTGCGACGCTCGTTGTAGTCGCGCATCCGCTGCGGGTAGCCCACGAGCGCCACGTCGTAGATCGGGATGCCGAGTTTGTGGGCGAACTGCCGGGCACTCTCCGGGCCCTCCACCCGCCGCCGGGTCCACTCGCCGTCGTGGGCCACGAGCACCACGGTGGTCTCGGTCATGATCGTCCGCGGTTCGATGAACGCCTCGACCCCGCGACGGGTGCGGACGAACTCCTCCAGGTGGCGCCGGTCCTCGTCCCGGGCGGACCGGTCGTCGTGCCGACCGCCTGCCTGCCGCCTACGCCGGAACCAGGCCACCGGACGTCTCCTCCACGTTCGTCCCCTCCCCGCGACGATCGCTACCGCCAGGGTACGTCGCGGCGCCGGTGTTGCGCACCTCTCGTCGCACCGCGGCGGTACGGATGACAAGATGGGCGAGGCGCCACGGCGGGCACCATCCGCGGTCAGGAAACGGGTGGTGACCGGTCGCAGGTGCCGCGGCCGCCGGCCGGGTCCACGACCGGCGACCCCGGAACCGGCCCGACCGGGCAGTCGGCCAGCACGGGCCGCAGGACACGCGGGTGCGACGGAGGTAGACGGTGAGTGACGAGTTCGATGTGGTGGTGCTCGGTGGCGGCAGCGGCGGGTACGCGACCGCTCTGCGGGCTGCCCAGCTCAACCTGTCGGTGGCGCTGATCGAGAAGGACAAGCTGGGCGGCACCTGCCTGCACCGCGGCTGCATCCCGACCAAGGCGTTGCTGCACGCCGCCGAGGTCGCCGACGCCACCCGTGACTCCGAGCAGTTCGGGATCCGCGCCGAGTTCCAGGGCGTGGACATGGCGGCCGTGCACACCTACAAGGACGACGTCATCTCCAAGATGCACCGTGGGCTGCAGGGCCTCGTCAAGGCGGCGAAGGTCACCTACGTGGAGGGTGAGGGTCGTCTGGTCGCGCCGAACACGGTCGCGGTCGGGGACCGCCGCCTGGTGGGGCGCAACGTCGTGCTGGCCACCGGCTCGTACTCCCGGACCCTGCCCGGCCTGGAGGTCGACGGCGAGCGGATCATCACCAGCGAGCACGCGCTGCAGCTGGACCGCGTTCCGTCCTCTGTGATCGTCCTCGGCGGCGGTGTGATCGGGGTCGAGTTCGCCAGCGTCTGGCGGTCGTTCGGCGCCACCGTGACCATCGTGGAGGCTCTGCCGCGCCTGCTGCCGGCCGAGGACGAGGACATCTCCAAGCAGATCGAGCGGGCGTTCCGGCGCCGCGGCATCGCGTTCCACACCGGCAAGCCGTTCGAGACGGTCGAGCGTACCGACACCGGGGTGCGGGTGACGATCGCCGGCGGCGAGGTGCTGGAGGCGGAGCTGATGCTGGTCGCGGTCGGCCGCGGCCCGGTCACCGCCGGCCTCGGCTACGAGGAGCAGGGGATCCGGATGGAGCGCGGCTTCGTGCTCACCGACGAGCGGCTGCGCACCAACGTGCCCGGGGTGTACGCGGTGGGTGACATCGTGCCGGGGCTGCAGCTCGCCCACCGCGGTTTCCAGCAGGGCATCTTCGTCGCCGAGGAGATCGCGGGGCTCAACCCGCCGGTGATCGACGAGCGTGGCATCCCGCGGGTGACCTACTGCGACCCGGAGGTCGTCTCGGTCGGGCTCACCGAGGCGCAGGCGAAGGAGCAGTACGGCGCCGACCGTGTCACCGCCTACACCTACCACCTGAGCGGCAACGGCAAGAGCGTCATCCTCAAGACCCAGGGGATCGTCAAGCTCGTCCGGGTGGTCGACGGTCCGGTGGTCGGCATCCACATGGTGGGTAGTCGCCTCAGCGAGCAGGTCGGCGAGGCTACCCTGATCTACAACTGGGAGGCGTACCCGAGCGACGTGGCGCAGATCATCCACGCCCACCCGACCCAGAGCGAGGCGCTCGGTGAGGCCCACCTGGCGCTCGCGGGTAAGCCGCTCCACGTCCACGCCTGACCTCCCTCACGCGAAGGAGCTTGCTGACATGCCGGTCTCGGTGAAGATGCCCGCTCTCGGCGAGAGCGTGACCGAAGGGACCATCACCCGCTGGCTGAAGAACGAAGGCGACCGGGTGGAGGTCGACGAGCCGTTGGTGGAGGTGTCGACGGACAAGGTCGACACCGAGATCCCGTCGCCCGTCGCCGGCGTGGTGTCGCGGATCCTGGTGGCGGTCGACGAGGTCGTGGCGGTCGGCGCCGAGCTGGCGGTCATCGCCGAGGACGGCGAGGCGGCTGCCGCACCCGCCGCACCGGAGGCTCCGGCCGCCGAGCCGGCCGCGGCCGCGGCGCAGCCGGAGGCCCCGGCGGCGCCGCCGGCTCCCGCGCCGGAGCCCGCCCCCGCGGCGCAGCCGGCCGCGGCGGCGCACCCGGAGGAGCCGACCGCCGCGGGCCGGGCCGCCCAGGAGGCGGCGCGCACCACCGAGGCGGGTCGGGAGGTACGGCTGCCGGCGCTCGGGGAGAGCGTCACCGAGGGCACGGTCACCCGCTGGTTGAAGCAGGTGGGTGACCGGGTGGAGGCGGACGAGCCGCTCGTGGAGATCTCCACGGACAAGGTCGACACCGAGATCCCGTCGCCGGCCGCGGGCATCGTCACCGAGATCCGGGTCGCCGAGGACCAGGTGGCCCAGGTCGGGGACGTGCTCGCGGTGATCGGCGGCGGCGCCGCGACCCGGCCGCCGGAGCCCGAGCCCGCCCCGGCCGC
>CAZSNW010000131.1:0-7791 GCA_964608245.1 uncultured Micromonosporaceae bacterium | reverse complement strand
TGCCGATCAGAGGCGGGGTTCTGTCGGATAGACGACAGATTCGTCCCGGCCGGCGGCGGGCCGTCACACCTGGTCGACCACCCTGAACGTCACCACCCGACGGCGGGACGTGAGGAACAGGCCGGTGCCCAGGCCCAGCAGCGCCCCGGCGACCGCCAGCGGCACCGTGGTCGGGCCGCTGGTCTGCGGCAGCGTGCCGGTGGAGGCGCCGCTGAGGTCGCCGCCACCACTGCCACCGCACGGCACCAGCACGGTGGCGCCCTCACTGGTCTGCCCGGTCTCCCACCGGGGATCGGACAGCGTGCAGGTCGGCTCGTCCGCCGACTGGGCGACGGCCGGCGTGGCACCGGCCAGCGCCGCGCCGGTCGCACCGGTCGCGAGCAGCAGTCCGACAGCGAGGGCCAGCAGACGGCGGTGGGGGACCTTGCTCATGTCTGTCTCCCGGGTCCGGGTCGTGTGTACCTACCGGAGATAACCGACGGCGACCCGGTAGCGTCACGGGAATGACCCGGATAGTGGCGGGCAGCGTCGGCGGCCGGCGGCTGCGCGTACCGTCCGGCGACGTCCGGCCCACCTCGGAGCTGGTCCGGGAGGGACTGTTCAACACCCTGCGCAGCCTGGTCGACCTCGAGGGTGCCCGGTTCGCCGACCTGTACGCGGGCTCCGGCGCGGTCGGGCTGGAGGCGTACTCCCGCGGCGCGGCCCACGTGCTGTTGGTGGAGTCCGACCGCCGCGTCGCGCGCACCACCCGGGAGAACATCGTCGCCCTCGGCGCCGCTGACCGGGTGCGGTTGGTGGTCGGTGACGTCGTCACGGTGCTGGCCGCCGGGGTGGACGAGCCCTACGACGTGGTGTTCGCCGACCCGCCGTACGCCCTGCCCGAGGAGCGCCTGGAGGCGCTGCAGCGGCTGCTGCTTGACGGCGGGTGGCTTGCGGAGGGGGCTGTGCTGGTGGTGGAGCGTTCGCGTCGTTCGCCGGAGCCGTGGTGGGTGGAGCCGCTCACCTGTGTCCGGTCACGTCGGTACGGGGAGACGGTGCTCTGGTACGGTCGCCGGTCATGAGGCGCGCGGTCTGCCCCGGCTCCTTTGACCCGGTGACCTACGGTCACCTCGACATCATCGGGCGCAGCGCCAAGTTGTTTGACGAGGTGATCGTCGCGGTTTTGATCAACGAGTCCAAGCGGGGGTTGTTCACCATCGAGGAGCGCCTGGAGATGCTGCGGGAGGTTGTCGGGGGCATACCGAACGTGCGGATCGCCTCGTTCCGGGGTCTGCTGGTGGACTTCTGTCGGGCCCAGGACGCGCCGGTGGTGGTCAAGGGGCTGCGCGCGGTCAGTGACTTCGACTACGAGTTGCAGATGGCGCAGATGAACATCGGTCTGGGTGGGGTGGAGACCCTGTTCATGCCGACCAACCCGCGGTACTCGTTTCTTGCCTCCAGCCTTGTGAAGGAGGTGGCCCGGTGGGGTGGGGACGTCTCCGCCCACGTGCCGGAGGTGGTCGCCCGCCGACTGGCGGAGAAGCTGCGCCAGCCGGAACGCTGACCACCCGGTAATCCGACCGGTGCGATGACGCGCCGTGGCACGATCAGATGGGGCGCCTGTGAGCTCCCGGGTCGCATGATGGAGGGGTGTCGCGGCTAGCGACCCGTCCGGACAGACGAGGAGATGACCGCCGTGGATCCGTTCGAGCGCATCGACGAGCTCATCGCCATGGTGGAGAACGCGCGTGCGGTGCCGATGTCCCAGAACTGCATGATCAACCGCAAGGAGTTGATCGAGGCGCTGGAGGAGCTCCGGGAGTCCCTCCCGGGCGAGCTGCGTCGGGCGCAGAACCTGCTGGAGGAGCGCGACAAGATCATCGCGGCGGGCAAGAGCGAGGCGGAGCGGATCATCGCCGAGGGGGAGAAGGAGCACGCCCGGCTGGTGTCGATCCACGAGGTCGTGGTCTCCGCCGAGCACGAGGCCAACCGGATCATCACCGAGGCGCGGAACGAGGCGCAGCGGCTGCGGGACGAGGTCGACGACTACGTCGACACCGCGCTGGCCAACTTCGAGCAGTTCCTCACCAGGGCGCTGGCGTCGATCGAACGGGGCCGGGACAAGATGCACGCACTTCGGGAGATCGGCACGTTCGCGCCCGACGAGGAGAGCGACCGGGAGCGCCCGCTGTCGCGGTGAACGACCCCGCCGCGGGCGGGTGTCGGACCAGCCCGCGGCGGGTAGAGGGTGCGCTGCGCGGGTGGGTGTCGGACCCGCCCGCGCCAGATAGAGGGTGTGCGGCCGGGCCGGCCCCGGCACGCGCTATCGTTTGGTGCTGACCTTTCGACAGGTCGGAGTTCCTCATGCGTGAGCAGTCCACGTCCCACCTCGATCCGCGGTCGCCCTTCGTGCTCGACACCGCGGCGCTGCCGCGTGCGCCGGGCGCGATGCGCGAGGTCGTGCGGACCGTCGCCGCCCCGCCCGACCTGGGTGTGGCGCTGGTCGGCGTGCCCGAGGGCAGCGACGTGCACCTGGACCTGCGGATGGAGTCGGTGACCGAGGGGGTCCTCGTCACCGGCACGGTGTCCGCCCGGGCGGAGGGGGAGTGCGGCCGCTGCCTGCGGCCGGTCGAGCTCCCGCTGCGGGTGCCGGTCCAGGAGCTCTTCGCGTACCCGGACAGCACCACCGACGCCACCAGCGAGGACGACGAGGTGGCCCGGTTGCAGGACAACCTGGCGGATCTGGAACCGGCGGTGCGGGACGCGCTCGTGCTGGAACTGCCCAGCACCCCGCTGTGCCGGCCGGACTGCCCGGGGCTGTGCCCGCAGTGCGGGGCGCTTTGGGACGACCTGCCACCCGACCACCGTCACGCGGAGCCGGTCGACCCCCGGTGGTCCGCGTTGGCGGCGTTCAAGACCACTGACCAGACCGAGGAGTAGGACGCCGTGGCCGTAGTCCCCAAGCGCAAGGTGTCGCGCAGCAACACCCGTTCGCGCCGTGCCCAGTGGAAGGCGCAGCGGGTGCCGACCCAGCCCTGCCCGCAGTGCACGTCTCCCAAGCTCCCCCACGCGGTGTGCGAGGTGTGCGGCACCTACCGTGGTCGACAGCTCATCAACCTCGACTGACCCCGCCGTGCGCCGGCCGACCACCGAGGACCTGGAGAAGGCCCTGGGGGTCTCGCTCGACCCGCAGCTGCTGCGGCGGGCGCTGACACACAGGTCGTACGCGTACGAGCACGGCGGGCTGCCGACCAACGAGCGGCTGGAGTTCCTCGGGGACGCGGTGCTCGGGCTGGTGATCACCACCGCCCTGTACCACAACCACCCGGACCTGCCGGAGGGTCAGCTGGCCAAGCTGCGGGCGAGCGTGGTCAACATGCGCGCGCTCGCCGAGGTGGCGCGGTCGCTGGGCCCCGGCGGGCTGGGTGCGCACCTGCTGCTCGGCAAGGGCGAGGAGGCCACCGGCGGTCGGGACAAGGCGAGCATCCTGGCTGACACGCTGGAGGCGGTGCTGGGGGCGGTCTACCTCCAGCACGGCATCGAGCAGGTCAGCGCGCTGGTGCACCGGCTGTTCGACCCGCTGCTGGCCGAGGCGGCCGAGCGGGGCGCCGGCCTGGACTGGAAGACCAGCCTGCAGGAGCTGGCCGCGGAACGCTCGCTCGGTGTGCCCGAGTACGCGGTGGAGGAGCACGGCCCCGACCACGCCAAGACGTTCACCGCCTGGGTGGAGGTGGGCGGCGACCGGTACGGCGGGGTGACCGGCGGCAGCAAGAAGGAGGCCGAGCAGCGGGCCGCCGCCGCGGCGTGGCGGGAGCTGACCGGGGAGACGGGCAAGGCCCGGGAGAAGACCCGGGACCAGGGCGGTCCGGGGGAGTCCACCACCGCCGGGAACACCGGGGATGCCTGAGCTTCCCGAGGTGGAGACCGTCCGCCGCGGGCTCGCCGAGCGGGTGGTGGGCCGTCGGGTGGCCGCGGTGGAGGTACGCCACCCGCGGGCGGTCCGCCGGCACGCGGGCGGTCCGGACGACTTCGCCGCCGCGCTGGTCGGGCGCACCGTGCAAGGCGCCCGCCGGCGCGGCAAGTTCCTGTGGCTGCCGCTGGACTCCGGCGACGCGCTGCTGGCCCACCTGGGCATGTCCGGCCAGTTCCGGCTGCGGCCGGCCGACGCCCCGGACGAGACCCACCTGCGGGTGCGGATCACGTTCGACGACGGCGGGCCGCAGCTGCGCTTCGTCGACCAGCGCACCTTCGGCGGGCTGGCGTACTCGGTCGGCGGTGCGGAGCTGCCGCCGGAGATCGCCCACATCGCACCGGACCCGTTGGAGCCCGCGTTCGACGACGAACGGTTCGTGGCCGCGCTGCGACGCCGGCGCAGCCCGGTCAAGAACGCCCTGCTCGACCAGGGCCTGATCGCCGGGATCGGCAACATCTACGCCGACGAGGCGCTGTGGCGGGCGCGGCTGCACTGGCGGCGCCCCGCCGACCGGCTCACCCGGCCGGCCGCCCACCAGTTGCTCGGCCACGTACGCGACGTGCTGACCGAGGCGATCGCCGCCGGCGGCACCTCGTTCGACGCGCTCTACGTGGACGTCAACGGCGACAAGGGATGGTTCGACCGGGACCTCGCGGTGTACGGCCGGGAGGGTCTGCCGTGCCCGCGCTGCGGGACGCCGGTGCGGCGGGAGCCGTACGCCAACCGCTCCGCCTACAGCTGCCCGCGCTGCCAGCCGCCGCCGCGGTCGTCGACGTCCGGGCGGGTCCCGACCTCCAGGCCCGCGGAGGCGGCCAGGGCCGCCAGTCGTTGACCGAACCGGTCCCAGTCGGCCCGGGTGAGACCGAACCCGCCCGGGTCGCCCCAGTCCACCGGGTCGCCGAACCACACGGTGTCCATGCCCTTCTCCCGGCACAGCCGGATCCGGGCGGCCAGCGGAGCCTCCAGCACGGACCAGTCACGGACGTCGAGCCAGCGTTCGCCGGGTGTGCGGCCGGTGGGCCGGCCGCGCACCCGCTCCGGGAACCGGGCCGCGTCCGGCCGGTCGGGCTCCCACACCCCGGCGCGCACCAGGCACACCGGCTCGCCGCCGGCGGCGCGTACCCGGGCGGCCTCGTGCGCGGTGGCGGTGAACACGTCGAGCACCACCGGGCCGCCCGCCCGACCGGTGGCGCCCGGGTCCGGGGAGGCGGTGACCACCGCCAGGGCCAGCGCCACCGCCACGGCCAGCCGCCGCAGCGCGGTCGGTGTGCGCATCAGCCGGCCAGTCGGGTGGGGTGTCCGTCGGTGAGACCGCGGGCCGCCGACCCGCCTCCCGTCGGTCCGCCGGTACGCGCGACCGCGCGCCCGTCCGTCGACGCCCGGCCGGCGGTCCGGGACCGCATGGTCGGCGGCGCGACGGGGCTCGGCAGGCCGGCGTACGGGTCGGGCGGTGTCCGGTCGCTCACCACACCGAACCCGGCTCCGCGTACCCGCAGCATCCGCCAGGCAGCCGGCAGCGCCGACACCGGTACCGAGTGGACCAGGTGTCCGTCCCCGGGGGTCGACCCTTCGCCGTCCCACCGGCGGTAGGTGTCCCAGTCGCCCTCGAAGCTGCACACCGCCGCGCCGAGCTGCCGGTAGAGCGGGTCGGGCGGGGCGCCCGGGTTGAGCACGACCCGGTCGAGGCCGGCCTGCCGGGCGGTGCGTACCGCCATCGCCACCGGGCCGACGCTGAACGGGCTGGTCGGCGTCTGGTCGAGGAAGATTCCCGCGACCGGGACCTCCAGCCACCGGACCACGTCGCGGAGCAGGTCGGCGACCGGGCGGGTGGCGAACACGGTGTCGACGTGGCCGAGCACCGCTACCCCGGCGAGGACGAGCCGGTGCACCGCGAGCACTACGTCCGGGTCCTCCGGCGGCACCTTCGCCACCACGGTCAGCCGCGGGCCGTAGCCGGCCACACGCCGCCACGCGACGGGGTCGGTCGCCGGGTGGGCGGACAACGGGAGCAGCAGCGGCACAGGGTCGACGGATGTCATATACTGCCCCCTTTGCCCCTAAGGACCGGTCTGTCTCACCGGCTCAACGACGGGTGGCCGGGAGCGGGCACGCGTCGCCCGCGGCCGTATCTCGACGGCGGTCCCGATCGGGTGAGGCGGTGCAGGTCAGCGGGGACGCGGGTCCGGCGTCAGCGCCGTCCGAACAGCTGGGTCCAGTAGGGCCGGCCCGCGTCGTCGTACGCCAGCCCCACCCCGATGTCGGTGTGCGAACAGTTGAGGATGTTGCGGCGGTGGCCGTCACTCCTCATCCAGCCGCGCACCACGTCGGCGGGGGTGCGGTACCCGTACGCGATGTTCTCGGCGGTCGGCTGACCCTCGTAGCCCGCGCGGCGCGCCCGGTCGACGAAGGTGCTGCCGTCCCGGCCCTCGTGCGAGAAGTAGTCGTGCTCGGCCATGTCCTGGCTGTGGGCGCGGGCGGCGGTGCGCAGCGCGTCGTCCATCTGCACCGGCTTGCAGCCGGCCGCGGCGCGCTCGTTGTTGGTGAGCGTGACCACCACCTCCTCCCACGCCGGGTTGCCCGCGGACACGGTCGACGACGACGGGGACGTCGCGGTCGGCTGTGGTGACTCCGGCTCGGACGTGCGGCTGGGGGTCGGCTCCGGGGTCGGGGTCGGCGTGGGGGTCAGGGTCGGTGTGGGGGTCGCTGTCGGGGCGGTGTCGCCTCCGTCGTGGCCGTCGGGGTCGGGACGGCCGACGTCGACTCTGCGGCGTCCACACCGACGCCGCGGTGGCCGGGGTCGCCGATCGACGGGGCGGTGACGACGAGCGCAGCGGCCACGACGCCGCTGAGCAGCAGCGCGACGGCGATCAGTGTGGCCGGTCGGGCCAGCCGCCCGGCCAGTGCTCCGGTCAGCGGTCCGACCGCGGAGTGGCGGGGTCGACGCCGGTGCCGACCACGGTGGTGAGTGGAGGGCATCAGCGACAGACTACGCGAAGCGCCCCCGCCGTCGTCGTATCGCCTCGACGCGACGCGCGACGTGACCAACTTGACGTGAACCGTCACGCAGACGGAGAATGCAAAGGACGCCTTCTCGCGGTCCGGCATGCCTCGGGGCGGCCAGCTGTCCTGACCTGGCGACCGCGAAATCCATCAGGGCGCGCGTGGGCTGGGCTCTCCCAGCAGCGCACAACAAGGAGACGATATGGCGAAGGCCCTCTACGGCTACGTCGCGGCCGCGCCTGACCGGCGCCTCATCGACGAGATCACCCGGTTACGCGCCAAGGTGCGGGAGCTGGAGTTCGAGATCACCCGGCTGCGGGCGGAGAACGACCGGCTGGCCGCGGCGGCGACCGTCGAGCCCGAGGAGGTGCTCCGGATCGCTGAGCCGGCGCTCACGTAGCATCCACGGCACTTCCGCAGCGCGCCGACACGCCGGTGCCGGCGCGCTCTTTCGTGTCCGCCGCCGGGGGTGACGCCGCCCACGGGCCCGCCCCACCCGCCGCGTGCCGCCGACAGCTCACCGCCCGGCGGAGGTACCCTGCGCTGGTCGAGTTCAACGAACCTCCGGAAGACGCGTGCACCTCAAGAGCCTCACCGTCAAGGGCTTCAAGTCCTTCGCCTCCGCGACCACCCTGGTGTTCGAGCCGGGGATCACCTGCGTGGTCGGTCCCAACGGTTCCGGCAAGTCCAACGTCGTCGACGCGATCGCCTGGGTGCTCGGCGAGCAGGGCGCCAAGAGCCTGCGCGGCGGCAAGATGGAGGACGTCATCTTCGCCGGCACCACCGGTCGCCCCCCGCTGGGCCGGGCCGAGGTGGCGCTCACGATCGACAACTCCGAC
>CAZSNW010000130.1:0-7815 GCA_964608245.1 uncultured Micromonosporaceae bacterium | reverse complement strand
CGATCGCCGCGATCTCCACCGTGCCGTCGGCGATCTCCGGCACCTCCAGCGCGAACAGCTTCTTCACCAGCTGCGGATGGGAGCGGGAGACGGTGATCTGCGGCCCCCAGGCGCCGCGGGACACGTTGACCACCACGCACCGCAGCCGCTGGCCGTGCTCGTACGTCTCGCCCGGCACCTGCTCGGCCGGCGGCAGCAGCGCCTCCACCTTGCCCAGGTCGACGGTGACCACGCCCCGCTCGGCCCGGGCCCCGTGCGCCTGCACGATGCCGGTCACCAGGTCACCCTCGCGGCCGGAGTACTCGCCGTACTGCGCCTCCTCGGTGGCCTCCCGCAGCCGCTGCAGGATGACCTGCTTGGCGGTCATGGCGGCGATCCGGCCGAACCCGGCCGGGGTGTCGTCGATCTCCCGCACCACCTCGCCGTTCTCGTCCAGCTCCTGGGCGTACACCGCGGCGCGGCCGGTCCGCCGGTCGATCTCCACGCGGGCGTGCGGGTGCGCCCCTTCGGTGTGCCGGTACGCCGTGAGCAGGGCGCTCTCGATCGCGGTGATGATCGTCTCGAACGGGATGTCACGCTCCCGCTCCAGCGCGCGCAGCGCCGCCAGGTCGATGTTCACGCCGCCTCACCCTCCCCCGGCTCCTCCTCCAGCCGCCGCAGCTCCACCTCGACGCGGCCGGGACCCAGCTCCTGGTAGGTCAGCTCCTTGGGCGCCCCGTCGACCTCGAGCACCACGCGGGTGTCGTCGGCGTCCCGGACCCGGCCGGTCACCTTCCCCACCCCGGTCACCTGGACGGTGACCAGCCGTCCGACGCTGCGCCGCCAGTGCCGGGGTTCGGTCAGCGGCCGGTCCACCCCCGGTGAGCTGACCTCCAGCACGTACTCGCCGTCGATGACCAGGTCGCCGTCGGCCTCCGCCTGGTCCAGTCGGGCGGAGACGGCCCGGGACACCGCGGCGGCCGCCTCGACGTCGACCCCGCCGTCCCGGTCGATCACCACGCGCACCAGGTGGCGGCGGCCGATCCGGCGCACGCTGACGCCCTCGAGATCGAACCCGGCTTCCTCCACCACCGGTGCGATGACGCCCGACAGCTCAGCGGCCCGCACCCGCGGGCCACCGCCGCGTCCCCGCGGTGCCATCGGAATCCACCCCCTCAATGCGCCACCTCCGGCGCGTACGTCGTGCCACCTGGCGCGGCGTGACCAACGCGGATGCGCTGAGCGTAGCGCGCCACGAGGGGAAATGATCCCTGGCGCTCCGGCCCGACCCTGCTGTCGGGTGTGGGCTGCACGGATGGTGTTCACTGGACCGGTGCGCAGCGGGAACGCCAGAGGGTTGAGCCGGCGGACGGTGCTGGTCGCGGCCGCGGCGTCCGGTGTGCTCGCCGCCGCGGGCTGCTCCTTGTTCCGCTCTCCCCCACCACCGCCCGATCCGTTGGAGCCGCTGCGGACGGCCACCGCCGCGCTGCTCGCCCGTTACGAGCAGGCGATGGCGCGCCACCCGGAGCTGGCCGAACGGCTGGGACCGGTCCGTGACGTCCACGCCGCCCACCTCGCGGCCCTCGACGACCTGCTCGGCGGGCCGGCCACCGGCGGGCCGGTCCCGGCCGACGCGAGCCCGCCGGCCGGCGAGGGGCCCGAGGCGGTGCTGCGGGGCCTGCGGGAGGCGGAGGCGGACGCCGAGCGCGAGGCGGCCGTCGCCTGCCTGGCCGCGCCGCCGGAGCGGGCCTTCCTGCTCGGCGCGATCTGCGCCGCCCGCGCCGCCCACCAGGTGGTGCTGTCGTGAGCGGGCCGTTGGCGCAGGCGCTGGCCGCCGAGCACGCGGCCATCTGGGCGTACGGCCGGATCGGGGTGCGGCTGTCCGGGGACGCGGTGGACCTCGCGCGGGAGGTGGAGGCCGCCCACCGGCGCCGCCGGGACCGGCTGGTGCTGCTCCTCACCGAGCGCGGGGAGACGGAGCTGCCGGCCGCCGCACCCGCGTACGAACTGCCGTTCCCGGTCACCGGCGAGCAGGACGCGCTGCACCTCGCGGTGCTCGTCGAGGAGCGCACCGCCGCGGTGTGGCGGGCCGGGCTGCGCGAGACCGTCGACCACGACCGGGAACTCGTGCTGCAGGCGCTGGTGGAGACTGCGGTGGCGGCGACCCGGTGGCGGGTGCTGGCCGGCGTGACGCCCCCGGTGGTGCCGTTCCCGGGCGAGTACTGACCGGTACGCGGGGACGACCGGGGCTGCGACGCGCGGTGCCGCGTTGACTGGAGCATACTCGGTATGCATACTCGGTAGCCATGTCGATCAGGCATGGTCTGCTGGCCCTGCTCGAGTCCGGCCCGAAGTACGGGTACGAGCTGCGGTCGGCGTTCGAGGAATCCACCGGAGCCACCTGGCCGCTCAACATCGGCCAGGTCTACACCACGCTCGCCCGGCTGGAGCGCGACGGGCTGGTCCGGTCGTTGCCCGAGGAGGACGGGGGGCAGCGACCGTACGAAATCACCCCCACCGGGCGGGCCGAACTGGCGCGCTGGTTCGCCACCCCGGTCACCCGCACCGACCGACCCCGCGACGAGCTGGTCATCAAGCTCGCCATGGCGCTGTGCACCCCCGGCGTGGACGTGCAGTCCGTGGTCCAGGTCCAGCGCACCGCCACCATGCGCGCCCTGCAGGAGTACACCCGCCTGAAGACCGTCGAGCAGCCGGGCGACCTGTCCTGGCGGCTGGTGCTCGACGCCATGATCTTCCAGGCCGAAGCGGAGATCCGCTGGCTGGACCACTGCGAGGCCAGCCTGGTGCGGTGGCCGCAGGCGACCACCTCCGGGTCCGGCCGCACGGCCGTTGCCGGGTCCACTCGGGGCTCGGCCGGCTCCGAGCCGGCGGACACCGTCGCCGCCGGCGTCGGCGGCCGCTCCCGCCGCGGGGCGCGGGCCCGCGGGTCCGCCGCCGGCAGCGGTGAGGAGGGGTCGCGGTGAGCGCGCCGGTGCTGGAGCTGCGGCAGGTGCACCGGGTGCACGGTGCCGGACCCACCGCGGTGCACGCGCTGCGTGGGGTCTCGCTCGAGGTCAGGCCCGGAGAGCTGGTCGGGGTCATGGGCCCCTCCGGCTCCGGCAAGTCCACCCTGCTCAACCTCGCCGGCGGGCTGGACTCCCCCACCCGCGGCGAGGTGCTGGTCGAGGGCGTCTCCCTGACCGCCATGAGCCGGCGGGCGCTGGCGGCGCTGCGCCGCCGCAAGGTCGGCTACGTCTTCCAGGACCTCAACCTGCTGCCCAGCCTCACCGCGTTGGAGAACGTCGCCCTCCCGTTGGAGCTGGACGGCGTACGCGTCCGGCGCGCCCACGAACAGGCGCTGGCCGCGCTGGACGCGGTCGGCATGGCCGACCTGGCCGGCCGCTTCCCCGACCAGCTGTCCGGCGGCCAGCAGCAGCGGGTGGCGATCGCCCGGGCCCTGGTCGGGCAACGCCGGCTGGTGCTCGCCGACGAGCCCACCGGCGCGCTCGACAGCCGCACCGGTGAGGCGGTGCTGCGGCTGCTGCGTGAACGGGTCGACGCCGGCGCCGCCGGGGTGCTCGTCACCCACGAGGCCCGGCACGCCGCCTGGGCCGACCGGGTGGTCTTCCTGCGCGACGGCGAAGTCGTCGACACCGCAGGTCCCCTGGCCGGGGTCGAGCAGCTGCTGGAGCGGCAGGCATGAGCGGTTGGCTGGTCGCGCTGCGGATCGCCGCCCGGCAGACCCGGCGGGCCAAGGCCCGGTCGCTGCTCGTGGTCGCGCTCATCGCGCTGCCGGTGGGGGCGCTCGCCGGCGCCGGGGCGCTCTACGACACCTTCCGGCTCACCCCCGCCGAGCAGGTACAGCGGGAGATCGGGGCGGCCGACGCGCAGGTCACCTGGGACTACGACGGCGCGGTCCGTCAGGCCACCGCGCGCGGCGACTGGACCACGACCCCGGCGAGGCTGCGGGGGGAGCCTGCAACCGCGGAGGAGGTCGCCGCGCTGTTGCCGGCCGGCAGCACCCTCCATCCGCGACTCGCCGGCGTGGTCCGGATGCCCACCGCGCACGGGGTCGGGGACGTCCCGTGGGTCGCGGTGGACCTCGCCGAACCGGTCGCAGAAGGTCTCGCCGAGGTCACCACGGGGCGGGCACCGCGCCCCGGCGAGGTGGCGCTGACCGCCACCGCGGCGGCCCGCACCGGCCTCAAGATCGGCGACCTCCTGGACGCGGAGGGCCGCTCCTACCGGGTGGTCGGCACCGTGCGCTTCCCCGGCATCCCCGGCGGCCAGACGAGCCCCGCGGTCCCGTCCCTCCACGACGAGGTCCTGTTGTTCCACCCCGGGGACCACCCGCGCGTGGCCCTGTGGCGGGGGTGGCTGGTGACCACCCCGCAGCCGCTCACCTGGGACGACGTGGCTGACCTCAACCGGCACGGCGTCATGGTGTACGCGCGGGAGCTGGTGCTCACCGGTGAGGAGCCACCGGAGGGCGCGCTCCCCGAGCGCGCCGCCCTGGCCATGGGGGTGATCGTCGCCGGCCTCGCAGGGGTGGAGGTCGTGCTGCTCGCCGGGTCGGCGTTCGCGGTCGGTGCCCGCCGCCGCCAGCGGGAGATCGCCCTGGTCGCCGCCTCCGGCGGGTCGCCGGCGCAGCTCCGGCGCATCCTGCTCGCCGACGGGGTGGTGCTCGGGGTGCTCGCTGCGGCCGTCGGGGTGGCGGTGGGCGTCGCCGCCGCCGCGGCGACCCGCCACACCCTGGGCACCTACCTGTTCAACGCCCTACCCGGCGGGTTCCGGGTCTTCCCGGAGGCGCTGGCCGGCGCGGCCGTCTTCGCCGTCGTCACCGGCGTGCTGGCGGCGCTCGTCCCGGCGGTCACCACCGCCCGCCAGGACGTGGTGACGGCGCTGGTCGGAGGCCGGGACGCGCGAGGGCTGAGCCGCGGGGTGCTCGTCACCGGCGTGGTGGTCGTGGCCGTCGGAGTCCTCGTCGCGACCGGCGGCGCGTACGCCACTAACCCCTGGCTCATGGTGGCCGGGCTCGCGGCGGGGCAGATCGGCCTGGCGCTGTGCACGCCTGCGCTCATTCGGGCGCTCTCACCGCTCGGCCGGCGGCTGCCGTTGACCTTCCGGATCGCGTTGCGGGACACCGGGCGCAACCGGTCGGCCGCCGCCCCGGCGATCGCCACGGTGATGGCGGCGGTCGCCGGCGCGGTCACCGTCGGGGTGATCATGGTCAGCGTCACCGCACGGAGCTACGCCGACATCACACCGCCGTACCCGAACGGCACCGTGGAGGCCTTCCTCCCCTGGGAAGAGAACACCGGCGGGCCGTCGACCGACGCCATCCCCCGGGTCGAGCAGCTCGCCCGCACCCTGCTGCCGGTGGCCGCGATCGCGGAGCTGCGGTGGGCGAGCTGCCCGCCCGGCGAGAACTGCGGGGTCGGGGTGCTCGTGCCGGAGTCGAAGCGCTGCCCGTTCATCCGCTTCGACCCCGACGACCCGATGAACTGGGAGATCCCGTTCGACCTGCCCGCCGACGAACAGCGGAAGGCGGCCCGCGACCCGCGGTGCGTCGGGACACCGCCCCCCATCACCCACGACGTCTACGTCGACGACGGCCCGGCGCTCGCGATCATCTCCGACGCGCCGGACGACGCGGTGGCGCGCGCGCAGGAGGCGCTGGCCGCCGGCGCCGCCGTGGTCAGCGATCCGATCTACCTCGACGAGGACGGGCAGGTCACCCTGGTGCGCATGGACTACGACGGGCACGGGAGCTTGGCCGGGACGACCGCGTTGCGGCTGCCCGGGCATCTGCTCACGGGCGGCACCACCGGGTGGGGCGCGGTGGTCTCCTACGCCACGGCCGAACGGGCCGGCCTGGCCGGCGACCCGGGACGGCTGGTCGTCGCCACCACGCGGATGCCCACCACCGCCGAGGAGGACGCCTTCAAGGCCGCCATGCAGGCGATGGGCGGCGAGAGCCAGGTGTGGCGCGGGTTCCGGGAACGGCCCGACCCGGTGCTGCTGCTCCTCGGCGTCGCGGCCGGGGTGACCGCGCTCGGCGCGGTGGCGGTGGCCACCGGGCTCGCCGCCGCCGACCGGCGCCGGGACCTGACGACGCTCGCGGCGGTGGGCGCCGCCCCGCGGATCCGGCGCGGCATGGCGCTCAGCGAGGCCGGGGTGATCGGCGGGCTCGGCACCCTGCTGGGGCTCGCCTCCGGGCTGGGATCGGCGGTCGCCATCGTGGTGGCGCTCAACCAGCGGTACGCGGGCATCTGGCCCGCCCCGGCGCCGATCCCGCTGACCGTGCCCTGGCTGCACACGGCGCTCCTGCTCGTCGTGCCGGTGATGGGCATGATCGGCGCGGCCCTGTTCACCCGCTCCCGGCTGCCGGTGGAGCGCCGGACGACCTGACCGGACGGCCCGGGTCGACCCGACTCGACCCCGCCAGGTCGGCCCGGTCCCGGGCGGGAATGGTCCCGCCTTCACACCCACACCAGGCCGGGCGCGCGGGCGACGCCCGCGCGCCCGGCTACCGCCGCGTACCTCGTCACGCCAGGCTCGTGCCGATCCCCAGCCCCACCAGGTAGGTGACACCGGCCGCCGCGGCACCGAGGAGCAGCTGACGCAGCGCGCCGAACCACCACGGCCGGTTGGTGTACCGGGCTGCCACCGCCCCGGCGGCGAACAGGCCGAGACCGCCCACCCCGAGCGCGAGCCACAGCGAGGTGGAGCCGAACAGGTACGGCAGCAGCGGGATCAGCGCCCCCAACGAGAAGGTGAGGAACGAGGCGACCGCGGCCGTCCACGGGCTGGGCTTCTGCTCGATCCCGATGCCCAGCTCCTCCATGACGTGGAACCGCAGCGCCTCCTCCGGGTGGTTCCGGAGCGCCTCGGCCATCTGCCGCGCCACCGACGGGCTGATGCCCCGCTCGATCCACATGTCGGCGAGTTCCTTCGCCTCGCCGTCGGGGTTGCGGGCGAGCTCGGCCCGCTCCCGCTCGATCTCCCGGTCGATTTGCTCGTTCTGCGTACTGACGCTGGTGTACTCGCCGAACCCCATGGAGACCGCGCCGGCGACCAGCCCGGCGAACCCGGCCAGCACGATGGCGCCGGGCGCCACCCCGCCGCCGCCCACCCCGGCGATCAGCGCGATGTTGGTCACCAGGCCGTCCATGGCGCCGAAGGTGGCCGCCCGCAGCCACCCGCCGGAGACGTCGACGTGGTGACCCGGCGGCGGCGCGACCGCGGCCCTCTCCCGATCAGGCACGCAGCCAACCTACCCGGTACGCCGCCATCCGACCGCCCTGGTGCCCGCGGGTGCGCCTCCAAACCGCACAGACACCCCGGGAGGGCACACCTGTCTCAGCGAGTCGTCGCCGTCTCAGGGGAGGGTGAGGATCTCGTAGCCGTCCTCGGTCACGACCACGGTGTGCTCGAACTGCGCGGTCCACGAGCGGTCCCGGGTCACCGCGGTCCACCCGTCGTCCCACAGCTCGTGCTCGGGCGAACCCAGGGTGATCATCGGCTCGACCGTGAAGGTCATCCCCGGCTCCATGACCACGTCGAGCTCGGGCTGGTCGTAGTGGGGCACGTACAGGCCGCTGTGGAACGCCTCCCCGATCCCGTGGCCGGTGAAGTCCCGCACCACGCCGTAGCCAAAGCGCTTCGCGTACGACTCGATGACCCGGCCGATCACGTTGAGCTTGCGCCCCGGGGCGATCGCCTTGATCCCGCGCATCATCGCCTCGTGGGTGCGCTCCACCAACAGGCGCGCCTCCTCGCACACCTCCCCCACCAGGAAGGTGGCGTCGGTGTCGCCGTGGACGCCGTGGATGT
>CAZSNW010000129.1:0-7968 GCA_964608245.1 uncultured Micromonosporaceae bacterium | reverse complement strand
CCATCCCGCCGCGGGCCGACACCTGCCGACCGACCAGCCGGGTACGCCCGAGCCGCGCCGCCCAGTAGGGCGCGAGCGCGGTGTGCGCGCTGCCGGTCACCGGGTCCTCGGGTACCCCGACCGCCGGCCCGAAGAACCGGGAGACGAAGTCGTACCCGTCCCCGTCCGCCGGTGCGGTGACGATCACCCCGCGGATGTCGTCGCTCGTCGACAGGGCCGCCACCGCCGCGAGGTCCGGGGTGAGCCGCCGCACCGTCGCCTCGTCCGGCAGCACCACCAGCAGGTCGCCCAGCGCCCCGGTGCGGTGGCAGGAGACGATCCCGGCACCGAGCGCCGCCGCCAGGCCCTCGGGCGCCGGCGTCTCGGTCAGCACGGCGACCGGGAAGTCCAACCTGACCCGGCCCTCGTCGTCGACCTCGGCGCGCAGCTCGCCGGAGCGGGTGTCGAAGCGTACCGACCGGATCCCGCGTTCGGTGGCGAGCACGTGCGCGGTGGCGAGGGTGGCGTGGCCGCACAGGTCGACCTCCACGGTCGGGGTGAACCAGCGCAGCCCCCACCGCCCCTCGTTTAGCGGGCGGGCGAAGGCGGTCTCGGAGAGGTTCATCTCCGCGGCCACCCGTTGCATCCAGTCCACCGCCGGCCACTCGTCGGCAAGCAGGCACACCGCCGCCGGGTTGCCGGCGAACGGCGTGTCGGTGAAGGCGTCCACCACCCGGATCCGCATGGCCGCAACCTAGCACCCACGGCCGCCGGCGCCCCGGCGGAAACCGTTTGACCAGCTACGGCGGTCGCACCGACCATCGCGGCATGCTGAGGTCGGAGATCCTGGAGTTCTACCGCCGCGGGGGCGAACGGGAGCGGCTGGCCAGAGGCAAGGGTCGGCTGGAGTTCCTGCGGACCTGGGACGTGCTGACCCGGGTGCTGCCGCCGGCGCCGGCCGCGGTCCTCGACGTGGGTGGCGCCTTCGGCGTGTACGCCGGTCCGTTGGCCGAGGCCGGCTACCGGGTGCTCCTCGTCGACCCGGTACCCGAGCACGTGGCCGGGGCCGCCGGCCTGCCGGGGGTGGAGGCGGTCGCGGGGGACGCCCGGGCGCTGCCCGTCGAGGACGGGGCCTTCGACGCGGTGCTGCTGTTCGGCCCGCTCTACCACCTGCCCGACCGCCCCGAGCGGATGCTCGCCTGGCGGGAGGCGGCGCGCGCGGTCCGGCCCGGCGGGCTGGTGGTGGCCGCCACCATCAGCCGGTACGCCGGCCTGTTCGACGCCTTCGTCCAGCGGTACGCGCACTCACCCCGCTTCCGGTCGACTGTGGACGGCGTGCTCGCCACCGGTGAGCACCACGACCCCGACGGTGAGAGCGGCTTCACCACCGCGTACTTCCACCTGCCGCACGAGGCCGCGAAGGAGGCGGAGGAGGCGGGCCTGCGGGTGGACCGGGTGGTACCGGTCGAAAGTCCTCTGTGGATGACATCCGATCTCGACGAGCTGTTCGCCGACGACGACCTCACCGGTCTGCTGCTGGAGCTGCTGCGGCGGATCGAGGACGAGCCGGGGCTGCTCGCGGCGAGCGCCCACCTGCTCACCGTCGCCCGTCGTCCTGCCTGAGCCGCAGGAGGAACAGGTCCGGGCTGCGCCAGGGCGACCCCGGGCCGCACTGGCCCGGGGTCGCCGGCGTCACCCGGTCGTGGCGGCGCCCGGCCCGCCGAGGCCGAGCAGCAGCGCCGCGGCGATGACGATTCCGTCGGTGAACCGGTCCAGCGCCAGGTTCTCGTCGGGCGCGTGGTTGGCCTGGTCCGGGTTGCCGATCGGCACCACGAGCGCGGGCAGCCCGAGCGAGCGGGTGAACACCCACATCGGCAGGCTGCCGCCGGCCACCGGCACGTGCAGCGGCTCGTGGCCGGTGGCGGCCCGCACCGCCTCGGCCACCACCGGCGCGTACGGCGTGTCCATGGGGGTGCGCGACGGGTGCATGAAGCCGTGCCGGATCGCGGTCACCTCCGGGGCGTGCCGGGCCACGTGCCGGCGGACCAGCTCCCACACGGTGTCCGCGTCCTGCCCGGCCACCAGCCGGATGTCGCACTTGGCGGCCGCCCGGTGCGGCACGACGGTCTTGATCTTCTCCCCGTCGTAGCCGCCGTGCAGGCCGTTGATGGTCAACGTGGGGCGGGCCATGGTGCGCTCCACCAGCGAGCCCGCCGGTGACGGGGCGAGCGCCGGCGCACCGGTGGCCGCAAGCAGCGCCTCCGGCGACGGCTCCAGTGCGGCCATCGCCGCCTGTTCCCGCTCACCCGGCGGGTCGACCAGCTCCTCCACGCCGTCGACGGTGATCCGGCCGTCGCGGTCCTTCATGGACGCGAGCAGGTGCACCAGCGTCCACAGCGGGTTGGGTACCAGCTCCCCGAAGTGGCCGGAGTGCAGGTCCCGGGCGGCGCCGGTGGCGACGAGTTCGAACGCGAGGATCCCCCGCAGCCCGTACACCACCTGCCAGCGGCCGGACGCCTCCACCGGGCCGTCGCTGCACACCACCAGGTCGGCGCCGGCGAGCTCGTCGGCGATGCCGCGCAGCGCCGCATCCAGGTGTGGGCTGCCGATCTCCTCCTCGCCGTCGAGCACGAAGGTCACCGTGCACGGCAGCCCGCCGGTGGTCTCGACGAGCAGCTCGGTCGCGAGGACGTGCGCCAGGTGCTGTCCCTTGTTGTCGGCGGTGCCGCGGCCGTACATCCGGCCGTCCCGCACGTCGAGGGTGAACGGCGGGCTGGTCCACAGGGCGTCCTCGCCCGGTGGTTGCACGTCGTAGTGGCCGTAGACCACCACGTGCGGGGCGTCGGGCGGGCCGTCGCGCCGGGCGACCACGAGCGGGTGACCGGGCGTCTCCACCAGCCGGGCCTCGAACCCGCCGGCACGCAGCACGTCGCGGATGTACGCGGCGGCGTCCACCACGCCCTGCCCGGTCGCCGACACCGACGGCACCGCCACGTACGCGGCGAGCCGCTCCACGAACTCGTCGCGGCGCGCCGTGACCAGGTCACGGACTCTGGCGAGCGGCTCGGCGGGGATCGGCGGGCGCGGCGGACCGGCGCCCGGAGCCTGCCCGGCGGGGGTGGTGGTCACGGTGGCCTCCCGTCCCACGTCGACGGTCGCCGATGCTACAGCACCTTGCCCGGGTTGAGCAGGTGGTGCGGGTCCAGGGCCTGTTTGACCGCCCGGTGGACGCGCAGGCCCACCGGCCCGAGCTCGCGGGCGAGCCAGTCGCGTTTGAGCACCCCGATGCCGTGTTCGCCGGTGCTGGTGCCGCCCACCGACAGCGCCAGCGCCATGATGGCGTCGAACGCCGCCTGTCCGGCCGCCACACTGTCCGGATCGGACCGGTCGACGAGGATGTTCGGGTGCAGGTTGCCGTCGCCGGCGTGCGCCACCACCCCGACCGTCACCCCGCGGGCGTCGGCGATCTCCGCCACCCGGTCGAGTACCGGGGCGAGGACGCTCACCGGCACCGCGATGTCGTCGACGATCACCGCGCCGCGGCCGTCCGGGAACGTCCGCGCCGCCAACGCCTCCATCGCCGGGTACGCCAGGCGCCGCGCGGCGAGCAGCGCGTCCGCCTCGGTGGCGTCGGTGGCCACGTACAGCTCGGCGGCGCCGGCCTCCCGGCACGCCTCGGCGATCCGGTCGAGGTCCGCGGCGGCGCGCGTACCGGTGTCCACGGCGGCGAGCAGCAACGCCGCCGCGTCGGTGCGCAGCCCCATCGGCCGGTACGCCTCGATGGCGGCAAGGTGGGTGCGGTCCAGCAGCTCCAGCAGGCTGGGCTGGCAGCCGTCCGCGGCGACCGCGGTCACCGCCCGGCCGGCGGCCGCGGTGGTGTCGAACACCGCCACCAGGGTGAGTCCCGGCTCGGCCGCGGGTCGCAGCGCCAGGGTGATCTCGGTGATGATTCCGAGCGTGCCCTCGGACCCGACGAACAGCCGGGTCAGGTCGTACCCGGCGACCCCCTTGGCGGTGCGGCGGCCGGTCCGCAGCACCTCACCGTCGGCGAGCACCACCTCCAGGCCGCGGACGTAGTCGGTGGTGACCCCGTACTTGACGCAGCACATGCCGCCGGCGTTGGTGGCGACGTTGCCGCCGATGGTCGACGACTCCCAGGAGCCCGGGTCGGGCGGGTACCGCAGGCCGTGCGCGGCGAGCGCCCGGTTCAGCTCGGCGTTGACCACCCCGGGCTGCACCACCGCGATCCGGTTGACCGGGTCGATCTCGAGGATCCGGTCCATACCGGCCAGCGACAGCAGCAGCGCGCCGTCGACCGCGTTGGCGCCACCGGCCAGGCCGGTCCGCGCACCCTGCGGCACCACCGGTACGCGGTGGGCGCTGGCCACCTTCATCACGGCGGAGACCTGCGCGGTGTCGCGGGGCCGGACCAGCGCCACCGGGGTGCCGGCCGGCGCGAGGTCGGCCTCGTCGTGCCGGTGGGCGGCGAGGATCCCGGGGTCGGTGACGACCGCGCCCTCCGGCAGGACGGCGCGCAGCTCGGCCAGGAACGCCTCCACGCGGGAAGGCTATCCGGCGGCGAGGCGGAAGCCGCGGTCGGCGCCGGCCGGTAGGGTGGGGGCCGTGACCGAGCCGCCACCGTCGGGAGCGCCCGCCGCATCCCCGCCGGGGACGTCGCCCCGGCGTCGCCGCCTGGTCGCCTGGCTGGTGGTTGCGCTCCTGGCGGTGCTCGACGTCGCGGTGCTGGTCTTCATGGGCGTCCTGTACGGGCTCGACGCCCTGCTCGTCGGCACCGTCGCCTCGGTGGTGCTGGTCCCGGTGCTGATCCTGGCGCTGGTGTGGCTGGGGCGCTACGAGCCACCGCCGGTCCGGTTCCTCGCCTTCAGCTTCGCCTGGGGTGCGTTCGCCGCGGTCGCCCTGGCCCTGGCGGTCAACACCGGCGCGGCGTGGGTGATCGAGCGGCTCGGTGGCCCGGAGCTGCTGGTCGCGGTGACGGTGGCGCCGGTGATCGAGGAGATCGGCAAGGCCGCCGCCCCGGCGCTGCTGTGGTGGCGCCGGCGGGCGGTGACCGGGATCACCACCGCGGTCGTCTACGCCGGCCTGTCCGCGGTCGGCTTCGCCATGGTGGAGAACATCCTCTACATCGGCGGCATCGGCTACCGCAGCGGGGTGGAGGAGTTCGGCCCCGCCACCGGGGTGTGGCTGGCGCTGGGTGTGTTCGCGGTGCGGATCCTGCTGTCCGCCTTCGCCCACCCGCTGTTCACCACGGCCACCGCGTTCGGGATCGGGATCGCGGTGGGCACCCGGTCGCGGGCCAGGCGGTGGCTCGCGGTGCTCGTCGGCCTGTTCGTCGCCATGCTGCTGCACGCCACCTGGAACGGGGCGGCGGTGCTGACGACCGAGACCGGGGAGATGCTGATCCTGCTCTACGGATACCTCGGTCTGATGGTGCCGCTGTTCCTGGCCGGGGTGGGGATCGCCATCGCGGTCCGCGCCCGGGAAGGTCAGGTGACGCAGCGGGTGCTGCCCGAGTACGCGCGGGCCGGCTGGCTCACCCCGCCGGAGATCGCGTCGCTACGGGATCCGGCCAGCCGGTTCTGCGCACGCCGCTGGGCGCGCCGGGTCGCCGGCGAGGCGGGTGCGCAGGCCATGGCGCGGTTCCAGACCGCGGCAGTCCGGCTGGCGCAGCTGCGGGAGGCGGTCCGCCGCGGGGCGGTGCACGGTCGACGGCTGCCGCCGGACGAGGAGGAGCGGGCGTTGCTCGCCGAACTGGTCGCCTGCCGGGAGGTGTTCACCGGCCGGGACCCGCAGACCCCGCCGGCCTGGTGGGACGGCACCCACTACCACCTGGTGTTCCCGGACGGCAGTACGCGCACGGTGGCACCACCGCCGGAGCCGGTGGTGCCCGTGCCGTTGGTGCTCGCGACTCCCCCCGGTGGCCGTGCGCCCGGCCGCGCCGCCTGACCGCGCCGCCCGGCCCCGGGCGGCGCGGTCAGAGGTAGAGTCCGGTACCGTCCTGCTTGACCCGTTCGGCCGCCACCGCGTGCACGTCCCGTTCGCGCAACAGCACGTACTCCTGGCCCTGTAGCTCCACCTCGGACCTGTCGTCCGGGTCGAACAGGACCCGGTCCCCGACGACGATGGACCGCACGTGGGGACCCACGCCGACCGCCACCGCCCAGGCGAGGCGTCGGGTGGACAGCGAGGCGGTCGCCGGGATGAGGATCCCGGCGCTCGAGCGACGCTCACCCTCCTTCTCCTCGATCTTGACCAGGACGCGGTCGTGCAGCAGCCGGATCGGCAGCCCGTTGTCGGATTTCGGTGCGACGCTCACGCTCTGACGCTACCCGGTGAACGACGCCCCATGCCGTAGGGTGGGTCGCGCGGAGGACGGAGGGAGGCGTGGTGTCCCGGTTGCAGCGGGTGCGACGGAGCGTACGGCAGGCGTACGCCGTGGCACGGCACACGCTGCGCAGCGCCCGGCGGGCCGCCGACGCCCCGCCGGATCCGCCGCCCGCGCTACCGGTCACATCGACCACGCCACCACCGCCACCGCCACCGCCGGTGGTGGTGGCGCGACCGGACGACGAGGCGGTGCCCCGCGGCCTGCGGATCGCCGCCGCCTGGTCGTGGCGGCTGATCGTGATCGGCTTCGTGGCGTACGTCCTGCTGCTCCTCATCAACCGCTACATGCTGCTGGTGGCGCCGTTGATGATCGGTCTGCTGCTGGCGGGCCTGCTGCACCCGGCCATGCGACTGGCGCTGAAGCTGCGGCTCAACCGGTCGCTGGCCGCCCTGCTGGTGGTGACAATCGGTCTGGTCGCGTTGGGCGGCACGCTCTACCTGGTCGTCAACGAGTTCGTCAAGGGCCTGCCGGACATGGTCGAGAGCGCCGGCCAGGGCATCGAGGACCTGGAGGAGTGGCTGGTCAACGGTCCGGTCGGGCTCACCGAGGCGGAGCTGGCCAATCTCTACAACCAGGTCGCCGGCTGGGTGGAGGAGAACACCCAGCAGCTCACCCAGGCCGGGCTGGCGGCGGTCACCGGCACCGCCCAGTTCCTCACCGCGACCGTCCTCGTGCTGGTCGTCACCTTCTTCTTCCTGCGGGACGGGCGCCGGATCTGGAACTTCTTCGTGGGCATGATGCCGCCGGCGGCCCGCGCACCGATGGCGTACGCCGGTGACGGCGCGTGGGGGACCCTCGGCGGCTACATCCGCGCCACGGTGCTGGTGGCGCTGGTGGACGCGGTCGGCATCGGGATCGGGCTGTGGATCCTGGACCGGACCATGGGCATGCCGTTCGTGGTGCCACTGGCGGCCCTGGTGTTCCTCGGCGGCTTCGTGCCGATCGTCGGGGCGTTCGTCTCCGGTGCGGTGGCGGTGCTGGTGGCGCTGCTCAGCGCCCCCGGTACCGAGGGCCTCATCAAGGCGCTGATCGTGTTCGGCATCGTGGTGGCGGTGCAGCAGTTGGAGAGCAACGTGCTGCAGCCGTTCATCGTCAGCCGCATGGTCCGCATCCACCCGCTGGCGGTGATCGTCGCGGTGACGGCCGGCATCATGTCCGGCGGCATCATCGGCGCGCTGGTGGCCACCCCGGTGGTGGCGGTGATCAACACGGTGGCGCGCCGTCTGTCCGCCTTCCACCAGCAGCAGCGTGAGGTCGCGGGACCGGGAGCCGCCGCTCCCGCGGCGCCCGGGCCGGGGCTTCCGCCGGCGGCGTCTCAGCCGCCGGCGTCCCCGCCGGGCGACCGGCCCGCCACGCCACCGGCGACCTGATCCGGCGCGGTGTCGCCCGCGGTGTCCCCACGGCGCGGCCGGGGCGTCGGGTTCGCGCGGGCGAGCCGGGCCAGCGCCCCGGTCACCACCTGCGGGTCGGTGGTGTACCAGAACGGCGGCAGGGAGCGGCGCAGAAACGGCCCGTAGCTCTTCGCATGGTGCAGCCGGGAGTCCAGCACCGCCACCACCCCGCGGTCGGTGGCCGAGCGGATC
>CAZSNW010000128.1:0-7971 GCA_964608245.1 uncultured Micromonosporaceae bacterium | reverse complement strand
TAGTAGGCATCGCCGTGCCCGATTGGATAGTTGGCGTGATAAATCGGCACATTATTCACCTCGCTGTACTGCTGACGGCCGGGATTGTAGGCCACGTCGCTTTGGTCGCCGTTGAAAATTGCCAGCGGAGAGTGGAAGCGCGGATAGTAATCGAAGCGGTCGCCGTAAATACCGAGGCCGCTGTTCAATGCCACCGCTGTTTTTACGCGTGGGTCAACAGCTGCGTAGTGGGCCATACCACCACCGCAAGACCAACCCATAGTGCCGACATTTTCCACGTCGAGTTTGCCGTAGAACTGGCTGCACTCACGGCTGTTTTCTTTGATTGCCCAATCGATGGCTTTGAGCAGCTCTGTGCCTTTGCCGTCATTGCTGCCGGAACCGAACGGTCCGCCATTGGCGATAACCAGGTAGCCGTGTGAAGCGATCTGCAGCAGGAAGTCTGCTTGTTCGGTACCTATGTTGGAGCAGGCGCCGTTACCCCAGGCCACGATTGGAATCTTGGTGACTTTGCTCAGATCCGGGCGATAAATGGTGTGGTTCGGCAGGGTCTGAGTCGCGTGTTCTATGGCATAGCCGTAAGGACCGGAGGGTGGGTTGCGCTGCTCCTGCCGTGTGACGGCGGCGCGACGTTCGCCCGCCACGACGGCGCGTACCGGTTCACCGTCGGCCAGCGGCGGGGGCTCGGTCTGACCCGGCCGGCGCCGGACGGCCGACCGCGGTACGTCCTGTCGATCACCCCGGTGACCGGCACGGTGACGGTCGGCCCGGCCGAGGCGCTGGCGGTCACCGAGATCACCGGGGAGCGGGTGGTGTGGACCGGCCCGGTGGATCCGACCGGCCCGGTCGAGTGCGAGGTGCAGCTGCGCGCCCACGGTGAGCCGCTGCCGGCGGTGGTCACCGTCGCCGACGGCCGGATGACCGCGGTGCTGCGCACCCCGGCCCGCGGGGTGGCGCCCGGCCAGGCGATGGTCGCGTACCTGCCGGACCCGGACGGCGACGTGGTGCTCGGCTCGGCCACCATCACCGCCACCGCCTGACCTCCGCGACGCCTCTGCCGCAGGTGTCGCGGTGCGGCCGCCGTTCCGCGACAACTTCGCCGCAGTTGTCGCTCCACGGTCGCCCACGACGACAACTTCGCCGCAGTTGCCGCGAAGGGTGCGGCGGGGACGCGGGTAGGCTGGGCGGACGTGGACGGGTACCCGTGGCCGGTCGGTGCCGCGACCGGTATCGGCTCGCTTCCGGGTGTCGACATCCGCGAGGCGACCCGGATGGTCTTCGGGGAGCTGCCCGATCTGCCGTTCCTGCCGGAGCTGCCGGCGCGCGGACCGGGCGCGGACATGATCGGCCGCACCGGCGGCCTGCTGGTCGACCTGCCGCTGGAGCTGTACGCGGGCCGTTGGCGGCTCGCCTCCCGCCCCGGCCGCGACCACCGCCGCATCGCGGACCTGCGGGAACGGGACCTGGACGCGCTCTCGGAGGTCGCCGCCGACGCCACCGGCACGGTGAAGCTCCAGTCGGCCGGCCCATGGACGCTCGCCGCCAACCTGGAGATGCGCTACGGCGGTCCGGCGCTGCGCGACCAGGGCGCGGTGCGGGACCTCGCCGACTCGCTGGCGGAGGGTCTGCGGCTCTACCTCGCCGAGGTCGCCGCCCGGCTGCCCCACGCCACGCTGCTGCTCCAGCTCGACGAGCCGTCCCTGCCGGCGGTGCTCGCCGGCCGGATCCCCACCGAGAGCGGCCTGTTCACCCTGCCCGCGGTGGACCGGGAGACGGTACGCGGGCTGCTGCGCACGGTGGTGGAGGCGGTCGCGGTACCGGTGGTGGTGCACTGCTGCGCCCCGGACGTCCCGGTCGACCTGGTCCGGGAGAGCGGGGCGGTGGCGGTGGCGCTGGACCTGGAGACCGTGGCCGGCACGGCGACGAACCTCGACCTGCTCGGTGAGGCGCTGGAGGCGGGGCTCGGCCTGTTCGCCGGCGCGGTGGCCGCCCGGCCGGTGGGGCCGCTCGCGTCCGACCGGGTCGCCGACCGGGTGCGGGACCTGTGGCGGAAGCTCGGTTTTCCCGCCGAGCAGCTGCCGGTCCAGGTGGTGGTGACCCAGGCGTGCGGGCTGGTGGGCACCGACCCGCAGACCGCCCGGGCGGCGCTGACCGCCTGCCGCGACGCGGCCCGGGAACTCGCCGCCGGCGAGTGACCGGATGCCGCCGTCCGCGCGGAACCTGTCGCCGCCGGCGGATAGCCTGCCTGCTGTGAGCACCGACTCCGACCTGTCGCGGGAGGCGGCCGCGCAGCTGGCCGGGGCACCGGCGCCGACGGCGCCGGAGTCCGCCACGCCGTCACCGGCCGACCGGCAGCGCCACGCCGAGCTGTGCACGCTGGTGGAGGAGCACCGCCACCGCTACTATGTGCTGGACCAGCCGACCATCTCCGACGCCGAGTTCGACGCGCTCATGCGCGAGCTCGTCGACCTCGAGGAGCGGTTCCCGACGCTGCGGACGCCCGACTCGCCGACCCAGCAGGTGGGCGGCACCTACTCCACCGAGTTCCGCCCCGTCAAGCACGTGGAACCGATGATGTCGCTGGACAACGCGTTCAGCGACGAGGAGCTGGTCGCCTGGGCGCAGCGGGTGGAGCGGGAGCTGGGCGGACGACAGGTCAGCTACCTGTGCGAGCCGAAGATCGACGGGCTGGCGATCAGCCTGACCTACGAGCACGGGCGCCTGACCCGGGCGGCGACCCGCGGCGACGGCCGCACCGGTGAGGACGTCACCCGCAACGTGCGCGCCATCGCCGACGTGCCGCAGCGGCTCGCCACCGACGACCCGCCGGACCTGCTGGAGGTCCGCGGCGAGATCTACTTCCCCACCGCGGCGTTCGCCGACCTCAACGCCTCCCTGGTGGAGCAGGGCAAGGCGCCGTTCGCCAACCCGCGCAACGCCGCGGCCGGCAGCGTCCGGCAGAAGGACCCGCGGGTGACCGCGTCCCGGCCCCTGCGGCTGATCGTGCACGGCCTGGGTGCGCGCGACGGCCTCGCCCCGGCCTCCCAGTCCGACGCGTACCACCTGTTGCGCGAGTGGGGGCTGCCGACCGGCGAGGAGTGGCGGGTGGTGCCGGACCTCGCCGGCGTCCGCGCGTACATCGAGGAGTTCGCCCGCCGCCGTCGCGAGCTGGACTACGAGATCGACGGCGTGGTGGTCAAGGTCGACCGCTGGGACCTCCAGCGCCGGCTCGGCGCGACCAGCCGGGCGCCGCGCTGGGCACTGGCGGTCAAGTACGCGCCGGAGGAGGTCAACACCGTCCTGCGGGAGATCCGCGTCAACGTCGGCCGCACCGGCCGGGTCACCCCGTACGCGGTGCTGGAGCCGGTCCAGGTCGCCGGCTCCACGGTCGGGTTCGCCACCCTGCACAACGCGCGGGAGATCGAGCGCAAGGGCGTCCTGGTCGGCGACACGGTGGTGGTCCGCAAGGCCGGCGACGTGATCCCGGAGGTCGTGGGGCCGGTGGTCGCGCTGCGCCCGCCGCACGCGCACGCGTTCGTCATGCCGACCCACTGCCCGGAGTGCGGCGCGCCGCTCGCCCCGGCCAAGGAGGGCGACGTCGACATCCGCTGCCCCAACCACCGCAGCTGCCCGGCGCAGCTGCGCGAACGGGTGTTCCACCTGGCCGGCCGGCAGGCGCTGGACATCGAGGCGCTGGGCTACAAGTCGGTGATCGCGCTGCTGGAGTGCGGCGCCATCCACGACGAGGGCGACCTGTTCTTCCTCGACGAGGAGAAGCTCGCGCAGTGCGCGTACTTCTGCAACAAGGACGGGTCGCTGAGCGCGACCGCGCACACGCTGCTGGCGAACCTGCGGGAGGCGCGGACCCGGCCGCTGTGGCGGGTGCTGGTGGCGCTGTCGATCCGGCACGTGGGGCCGACCGCCGCCCAGGCGCTGGCGGCCCGGTTCGGCTCGATCGACGCGATCGCGCAGGCGGACGCGGCGGAGCTGGCCGAGGTGCCCGGGGTGGGGCCGACCATCGCCGACAGCGTGGTGGAGTGGTTCGGCGTCGACTGGCACCTCGACGTGGTGCGGAAGTGGCGGGACGCCGGGGTCCGGATGGAGGAGGAGCGGGTCGAGACCGGCCCGGGCCTGCTCGACGGGGTGACCGTGGTGGTCACCGGCACCCTGGAGCGGTGGTCCCGCGACGCCGCCAACAGTGCGGTGACCGAGCGCGGTGGGCGGGCCACCGGTTCGGTGTCGAAGAACACCACGTTCGTGGTGGTGGGTGCCAACCCGGGCAGCAAGTACGACAAGGCGGTGAAGCTCGGCGTCCCGGTGCTCGACGAGGAGGGGTTCGAGCGGTTGCTGGAAGGGGGCCCCGACGCGGTACGCGACCTGGCCCGCCCGGCCGGCGGCTGAGCGCGTACGCCGGGTTCTGCGAGGACGCCGGGTTCCTGCGGCGCCGGGCGGCGCGGCGGGCCCTCACCGGTTCGGCCATTCCATTAAGTTCATGATGTTGGGCCGGTATTAGTAGATTTGAGGCTTACTCACCATCCCGAGTAAGAGGTCCGGTGGGGGGAGAGGACCCGGTGGGGGGACGAAGCACGGGGTCGCGCCGACTCCGCGGCGGCGCGGCGACCCTGCGTCCCCACCTGTTCACCGTCCTCGGCGTGGTCATGGTGGGCGCCGCGGTGGCCTGCGTGATCGCGTTCGCCCGGTTCCCGGTGGAGGCGCTGTCCGCGGCGTACCCGGTGATGCTGGTGATCGCGGCGGTGGCCGACGCCCGCCTGTTCGCCCCGCCGGAGCGCCGGGAGGCCCTGGCCGTCTACCCGTCGGTGGTGCTGTCGTTCGCCGCCCTGCTCGCCTGGGGCGTGGGGCCGGCGCTGATCGTGCAGGTGGTCGCGCTGGCGGTCGCCTCCGTGCGGATGCGGTTCCCCTGGTGGCGGTCCCTGTTCGAGCTGGCGGAGTACACGCTCGCGTTCAGCGCCGCCGAGGTCGTGCTGCGGCTGGGCGGGTTCCCCGTCTTCCCGCTGGGTGGGCGGATCGGGTTCGCCGACGTGGTGACCGTGGTGCTGGCGACCGCGGCGTGGCTGCTGGTGCGGTTCCTCACCGTCACCTGGGCGGTCGCTGCGCACACCGGGCGCCCGTGGTGGCCGCTGTTCGTCCGGATGCTGATGTGGCGCTCGCTCAGCTACGGGGCGCTGCTGCTGCTCAGCCCGGCGCTGGTGGCGGCCGCCTCGATGAGCGCGGCCCTGGTGCCGCTGGTGGCGGTGCCGATGTACGCGGTGTACCGGATGGCCTGGCTGGCCACCGAACGGGTGGAGATGACCAGGCGGGATCCGCTGACCGGCCTGGGTAACCGGGCGGCGCTGGCGACGGAGTTCGCCGAGCGTACCGCCTCCGGTGCGGGCCGGCGCGGCGGCCGGATCGGGCTGCTCATACTCGACCTGGACCGGTTCAAGGAGGTCAACGAGGCCCTCGGCCACACGGTCGGCGACCGCCTGCTCATCGAGGTGGGGCGGCGGTTGCGGTCGGTGGCCGGCCCGGGCGACCGCGTGTTCCGACTCGGCGGCGACGAGTTCGCCCTGCTCGTCTCCGAGGTCACCGGGGCGGCCGAGGCCCGCGGGATGGCGGTGGCGGTCGCCGCCGCGCTGGCCGACCCGGTACGCCTGGACGGGCTGCCGGTGGACGTGAGCGGGACCATCGGGGTGGCGGTCTACCCCGAGCACGGCCGGGACGTCACCGCGCTGCTGCGCTGCGCCGAGGTGGCGATGTACGACGCCAAGCAACGCGGCGCGGCGGCCGCGGTCTACCACCCCCAGCTGGACGACTACTCGCCGCAGCGGCTGGCGCTGCTGGCGGACCTGCGGCAGGCGCTGGCCGGCCCGGACCGCGACACGGTGCAGCTGCACTACCAGCCGCAGGTCGACGTGGCCACCGGCGAGGTGGTGGGGGTGGAGGCGCTGCTGCGGTGGCACCACCCGACCCTGGGAATGGTCAGCCCCGACCACCTGATCCGGATCGCCGAGCACACCGCGGTCATGCGACGGCTCACCCTGCACGTCATCGACACGGTGGTCGACCAGCTCGCCGAGTGGGAGGCGGCCGGTATCCACCTGCGGGCCTCGGTGAACATCAGCGTGCGGGACCTGCAGACCGGGGAGGTGGCCGAGCGGATCGCCGCGCAGCTGCGCCGCCACGGGCTGCCGGCGCAGCGGCTCCAGCTGGAGATCACCGAAGGGGCGCTGATGGCCGACCCGCGGCGGATGCTCGCCACGGTGGCGGCGCTGGACCGGCTGGGGGTGCGCATCTCACTGGACGACTTCGGCACCGGTTTCTCCTCGCTCCAGCACCTGCGCCGGCTGCCGCTGTCCGAGATCAAGATCGACCGGTCGTTCGTGCTCGGCATGTCCACCGACAGTGAGGACGCGGCGATCGTGACCTCGATCGTGCAGCTGGCCCGGGCGCTCGGCCTGCGGGTGGTCGCCGAGGGGGTGGAGGACGAGACGACCTGGCGGATGCTCGCCGGCATCGGCTGCGACGTCGCCCAGGGCTGGTTCTACGCCCGCCCCATGCCCGCGGACGTCCTGCCCGCGTGGCTCGCCCGTCACCGTCCACTTCCCGCTGCCGGCCGGGCGGCCGGCACCACGTAGACTCGCGCCGGCAGAAGGATCGGCAGGGGGTGCCATGGCGTCAACCGACACCGACGACCGTGCCGCCGGCATCACCCGGGAGGAGGTCGCCCACCTGGCGCACCTGGCCCGGCTGGCGGTGACCGACGAGGAGCTGGACACGTTCGCCGGCCAGCTCGACGTGATCCTCCACGCGGTGGCGCGGATCCGGGAGGTGGTGGCCGAGGAGGTGCCGCCGACCTCGCACGCGGTGCCGCTCACCAACGTGATGCGCGACGACGTGCCCACCCCCGGGCTTCCGGCCGAGGAGGCGCTCGCCGGAGCGCCCGACGCGGTCGACGGGCGCTTCCGGGTGCCCCGGATCCTGGACGAGGAGGTGTAGCCGGTGGCCGGGGACGACCTGATCCGGCTGTCCGCCACCGAGATCGCCCGGCTGGTGGCCGCCGGCGAGGTGTCGGCGGTGGAGGTGACCCGCGCCCACCTGGACCGCATCGCCGCCACCGACGACGTCATCCACGCGTACCTGTACGTGGACACCGACGGGGCGCTCGCCGCGGCGCAGGCGGTGGACGACGCGCGGGCCGCCGGCGAACCGCTGGGGCCGCTGGCCGGGGTGCCGGTGGGGGTCAAGGACCTGTTCACCACCAGGGGGATGCCGACCACCTGCGGCTCCCGGATCCTGGAGGGCTGGGTACCGCCGTACGACGCCACGGTGGTGGAGCGGATGCGGCAGGCCGGCATGATCCTGCTCGGTAAGACCAACATGGACGAGTTCGCAATGGGCTCGTCCACCGAGTACTCGGCGTTCGGGCCGACCCGCAACCCGTGGGACACCTCCCGCATCCCGGGCGGCTCCGGCGGCGGCTCGGCCGCCACGCTCGCCGCGTACCAGGCGCCGCTGGCGGTGGGCACCGACACCGGCGGGTCGATCCGGCAGCCGGGCGCGGTCACCGGCACGGTGGGCGTCAAGCCCACCTACGGCGCGGTGTCGCGCTACGGCGTGGTGGCTTTCTCGTCCTCATTGGATACTCCGGGACCGTGCGCCCGGACGGTGGCCGACGCCGCCGCGCTGCACGCGGTGATCGCCGGCCACGACCCGCGCGACTCGACCTCGCTGCCGCACCCGGTGCCGGACGTGGTGGGCGCCGCCGCCCGCGGCGCCTCGGGCGACCTGACCGGGGTACGCCTGGGGCTGGTGACCGAGCTGTCCGGCGAGGGCGCCGAGCCCGGGGTGGTCGCCGCGTTCCGGGAGGCGGTGGAGACGCTGGCCGGCCTGGGTGCGGACATCGTGGAGGTGTCCTGCCCGCACTTCCGGTACGCGCTGCCGGCGTACTACCTGATCGCGCCGAGTGAGTGC
>CAZSNW010000127.1:7565-7979 GCA_964608245.1 uncultured Micromonosporaceae bacterium | reverse complement strand
CCGGTGATCGTGCACGCGGTGACCCGCAAGGGCTACGGCTACCGGCCGGCCGAGGACGACGTGGAGGACTGCCTGCACGGCCCGCCCGCCTTCGACGTGGAGACCGGCCGGCCGCTGGGCGCCCCGACGGTGAAGTGGACCAACGTGTTCGCCGAGGAGCTGGTGGCGCTCGCCGGCGAACGGCCGGACATCGTCGGGATCACCGCCGCCATGCCCGGACCGACCGGGATGGCCAGGCTCGCCGCCGCCTACCCCGACCGGGTGTTCGACGTCGGCATCGCCGAGCAGCACGCGGTCACCTGCGCCGCGGGGCTGGCCATGGGCGGCATGCACCCGGTGGTGGCGGTCTACGCCACGTTCCTCAACCGGGCCTTCGACCAGGTGCTGCTGGACGTGGGCCTGCACCGGCTGCCG
>CAZSNW010000127.1:0-7555 GCA_964608245.1 uncultured Micromonosporaceae bacterium | reverse complement strand
TTCGTGCTCGACCGGGCCGGCATCACCGGCCCCGACGGCCCGAGCCACTACGGGATCTGGGACCTGTCGGTGCTGCAGGTGGTGCCCGGGCTGCGGATCGCCGCCCCGCGGGACGGCGCCACCCTGCGCGAGGAGCTGCGGGAGGCGGTGGCGGTCGACGACGGCCCCACCGTGCTGCGGTTCCCCACCGGGGCGGTGCCCGACGACCTGCCGGCGATCCGGCGGGTCGGCACCGTCGACGTGCTCGTCGAGGGTCCGCGCCGCGACGTGCTGCTGGTGGCCGTCGGCGCGTTCGGCCACCTGGGGGTGGAGGTCGCCGAACGCGTCACCGAGCAGGGGTACGGCGTCACGGTGGTCGACCCCCGGTGGGTCCAGCCGGTACCGGCCGAGCTGGTGGAGATGGCGCGTGAGCACCGGCTGGTCGTCACCGTCGAGGACGGGGTGCGTGCCGGCGGGTTCGGCGACGCGCTCGCCCGGACCCTGCGGGACGCCGGCGTGACGGTGCCGGTACGTGATCTCGGGATCCCGGTCGACTGGCACCCGCACGGCAGCCGGGCGGAGATCCTCGCCGACCTCGGACTGACCCCGCAGGCGGTGGCCCGCGAGGTCACCGGCTGGATGGGTCGGCTGGACGAGACCACCGCCCGCCTCGACGCCAAGCTGTCGCCCGGCGCGGCCGGCGACTGACCACACTCGACTCTGCGCCGACACGGGGTGACCACTAGGGTGGCGGTATGCGGGTACTCGTGGTGGAGGACGAACGTCACCTCGCCGACGCGATCGCCCGCGGGCTGCGGCGGCAGGGCATGGCCGTGGACGTGGCCTACGACGGTGACACCGGGCACGAACTCGCCCATGTGACGCGCTACGACGTGGTGGTGCTCGACCGGGACCTTCCCGGCGTACCGGGCGACCAGATCTGCGCCGACCTGGCCGCCTCGGGCAGCCTCACCCGGGTGCTGATGCTCACCGCCTCCGGCAGCGTGGCAGACCGGGTGGAGGGCCTGCGGCTGGGCGCCGACGACTACCTGCCTAAGCCGTTCGCGTTCGACGAGCTGGTCGCGCGGGTGCGGGCGCTGGGCCGGCGCGCCACCCCACCGACCCCGCCCGTGCTGACCGCCGGCGACCTGCGGCTGGACCCGGCCCGGCGGATCGCCACCCGTGGCGGCCGGACGCTGGAGCTCACCCGCAAGGAGTTCGGTGTGCTGGAGGTGCTGCTCATGGCCCGCGGCGCGGTGGTCTCCAGCGAGGAGCTGCTCGAACGGGTGTGGGACGCCAACGCCGACCCGTTCACCACCACGGTCCGGGTGACGGTGCGGTCGCTGCGGCGCAAGCTCGGTGACCCGCCGCTGATCGAGACGGTGGTGGGTTCCGGCTACCGGATCAGGACGGACGGCGAGCGGTGACGTCACCGGTACGTGCGGGTGCCACCGTCGTTACGCCCACAGTGGACGGACGCTCGCCGTCGGGCGACGACCTCGGAGACGGCGCGGCCGGGACTGGCTGCGCCCCACCCTGCGGCTCCGGTTGACGTTGCTCAACGGCGTACTGCTGCTGGCCACCGGCGGGGTGCTGCTCGCGGTGCACTGGTGGCTGGTGACCCGCGGCGGGCCGCAGGACGACCGGAGCCTGCTGCCGCTCGGCCTGGTGGCGTTGCTCGTGGTCAGCGCGGTGGGCACCGTGGGGGCCTGGGTGGTGGCCGGACGCGCCCTGCGGCCGCTGCAGCACGTCACCGCGCTGGCCCGGCGGCTGCGCGGGGAGAACCTCACCGAGCGGATCCGCTACCAGGGGGCCGCCGACGAGGTGGCCGAGCTCGCCGAGACCTTCGACGCGATGCTCGACCGGCTCGCGGCCTCGGTGGAGGCGCACAAGCGGTTCGTCGCCAACGCCTCCCACGAGCTGCGTACGCCGCTGGCGGTGATGCGGACCGAGGTCGACGTCACCCTCTCGGACCCGGACGCCGACCTGGAGGAGTACCGCCGGATGGCCCAGGTGGTGCGGGACGCCTCCGAACGCGCCAACCGGCTGGTGGACGCGCTGCTGGTGCTGGCCACGAGCGAGGCGCAGTCGGGCCGGCGGCTGGTCCGCCGCAAACCGGTCGATCTGGCCGCCAGCGCGACCGCCGCCCTGGAGGCGATGCGCAAGGACGCGGAGCGGATGCGGCTGCGGGTCACCACCGACCTGTGCCCCGCGCCGGTGGTGGGCGACCCCAGCCTGCTCGACCGGCTGGCCGGCAATCTGGTGGAGAACGCGGTCCGTTACAACCACCTGCACGGCCGGATCTGGGTCCGCACCGGAGCCGACGACCGGTACGCCCGGCTGCTGGTCGGCAACACCGGGTTCGAGGTGGACCCGTTGGACCTGCCGGGCCTGTTCGAGCCGTTCCGGCGGGGCGGCCGGGAGCGGACCGGCGCCCGCGGCTCGGGGCTGGGGCTGTCGATCGTCCGAGCGGTGGCCGACGCCCACGGCGGCACGGTGCACGCCAGCGCGCGGCCGGACGGCGGGCTGGAGGTGGAGGTGGTGCTGCCGGTGGCCGAGTCCTCCACCGACGCCGGAGCCGCCTCGGACGGGCTAGGACAGCGCCTCTGCGAGCGGGGCGGCCAGCAGCTCGATCTGCCAGGCCCGCGCACCGAACCGGCGTAGCGCCGCCGCCACCTCCTCGGGGGTGGCGTGCTCCGGCGGCTGCCACGCCAGGCGTCGGACGTGTTCGGGCGTGACCAGGTTCTCCGGTGGGATCCGGTGGGCGGCGGCGAGTTCGGTGACCACCGCCCGGCACCGGGCCAGCCGCTTGGCCGCCGCCGGATCCCGCTCCGCCCACCGGTGGGGCGGCGGGGGACCCTCGTGGACCGGGGTGGTCGGCAGCTCCTCCTCCGGCAGCGCCCGCGCCTCCGCGAGGGCCGCGAGCCAGGTGTGGGCCAGGCGCCGCACCGAGCGGCTCCGGAACCCGGGCAGTGCGGTCAGCTCCGCCACGTCGACCGGGTCCGCCTCGGCCGCCGCGATGATCGCCGCGTCCGGTAGCACCCGGCCCGGGGCGAGATCCCGCCGGGCGGCCACCCGGTCCCGCGCGTACCACAGCGCCCGTACCCGGGCCAGTCCGCGCCGCCCGCGGATCTTGTGGATGCCGCCGGTGCGGCGCCACGGGTCGGGCCGGGGCGGCAGGGGCTTGGCGGCCCGCTCCACCAGGGCGGCGAACTCCTGCGCGGCCCACTCCAGCTTCCCCTGGCGGGCCAGCTCCTCGGTGAGCGCCTCGCGCAGGTCCAGCAGCAGCTCCACGTCGAGCGCGGCGTACGCGAGCCAGTTCTCCGGCAGCGGCCGGGTGGACCAGTCGGCGGCCGCGTGGTGCTTCTCCAGCTGGTAGCCGAGCAGCTGCTCGGTGAGGGTGGCGAGGCCCACGCGTTCGAACCCGGCCAGCCGGGCGGCGAGCTCGGTGTCGAACAGTCGGGTCGGCAACAGGCCGAGTTCGGCCAGACACGGCAGGTCCTGACCGGCGGCGTGCAGCACCCACTCGCACGGCGCCATCACCGGCGCCAGCGGCCGCAGGTCACCCAGGGGTAGCGGGTCGATGAGCGCCGTGCCGGTCCCCGCGCGCCGCAGCTGCACCAGGTACGCCCGCTGGGTGTAGCGGTAGCCGGAGGCACGCTCGGCGTCCACCGCGACGGGGCCGCTGCCGGCCGCCAGCCGGTCGACGAGCTGCGTCAGCTCGTCGACGGTCTCCACCGGCTTCGGGGTGCCCTCGCGGGGTGCGGTGAGTGGTACGGACACTGACAAACTCTACGGCGAGTCCCGCGGTGGCGACCGGTCGGTCGGCACGCGCCGGGCGTGTGGTCGGGCACACCCTCGCCGCGCGTACCTGTGACGCCCGGCACCGAGGGACGGCGGTGCGGTACGCCCGCCCGCTGATCTGTCGCGTGAGGACTGTCACCGCTACGCTACCCTGCCAACGGTTCGGCGGCGGTCGGCCGCTGGAGACGGACGAGCGTGTGACCGTAGGTGGACAGGACATGGAAGGTTCTGGTGGCGTCAACGGGGACGCCTCGGCGAAGCCTGTGGTGACTGTGGAGGCGGGCCCGGAGCCGACCCAGCCGGAGCCGGTCGAGCCCCGGACCGAGCCGTCGGCGGACGGGACGCCGACCTCCGGGACCCCGGCCACGACGGAGACCCTGGCCGGGGCAGCGGCCCCGGAGACGACCGCCGTGCAGACTCCCGCCGTCGACCCGACCGCCGCCGCGCCGGCGACGGCTGCTCCGGCGGTGCAGCCCGCCCCCGCCGCGCCGGCGTACCCGACAGCCGCCGCACCGGCGTACCCGACGGCGGTCGCGACCGCCCACCCGGTGGGCATGCCCCGCCCCCGGCGCCGGCCCTCGTGGACGGGTCTGGTGGCGCTGGTGCTGGTGATCGCGTTGGGAGCGATGGTCGGCTACCAGACCCACCGGCTCAACCAGGTCACCGACGAGCTGGCCCAGACCCGGCAGCAGTTCGAAGACGTGACGAGCCGGCAGGCCACCGGCCTCCAGCTGATGGACGACCGGGTCGGCGCGCTCGAATACGCCTGGTCCACGCAGTTCAACCCGGAGGAGATCGCCAAGAGGGTGATTCCGAGCGTCTTCGTGGTGATCGCAGGCGACATGGGCGGCACCGCGTTCGCGTTCGGCTACCTGCCCCGGGGCGACGGCACCACGCTGATCACGAACTACCACGTGGTGGAGGAGGTCTGGCGCGCCGGCGACCGGGAGGTGACCATCGAGCGGCTGTTCTTCCGGTACAAGGCCGAGATCATCGACGTGGACGAGGAGTACGACCTCGCCCTGCTTCTCGTCGACCGCCACTTCACCCGGCTGCAACCGTCCTATGACGACATCCGGGTCGGGCAGCCGGTCGTGCTGGTGGGGGCGCCGCTGGGCCTGGGCGACTCGCTGAGCACCGGGGTGATCAGCCACACCGAGCGGTACTTCGAGGACGTACCGAACGTCGAATGGATCCAGTTCGACGCCCAGATCCAGCCCGGCAACTCGGGCGGCCCGGTGATCAACGCCGACGGGGAGGTCGTCGGGGTCGCCACCATGGCGGCCACGAAGTACCAGGGGATCGGTTTCGCCCTGCCGGTCACCTACGTCTGCGAGGCCTTCCGGGTCTGCATACCGCTCTGACCGTGGGGCCGCCCACCGCTTCGACCGACGTGGTCTGCACCAGACGCTGACGGCGTACCGGTGACCCGAAGGAGGACGCGTGTCTCGATCTGACGATCCTGCCCGGTCGCCCGTGGTCGACGGCCACGCGCCGGAGGCCGCCGCCGACGGGCGACCGCCTGCGGCGGCCGCGGACTCCGGGAGCGACGGCTCGGCGACCCGACCGCCGGCCCGCTCGCGCGGGTACGTCATGCCGTTGGAGCCGCCCGACCCGACGCTGACCATGGCCAAGATCACCGAGCCGGTGAAGGAGGACCCCGCCCCGCTCACCGGCCGGCGGCCCGCCGGGGCGCCGACGGGCGGACGGCGCCCCGGCGGCCGAGGCCCGCTGGTGCTGGCGATCGCGGTGGCGGTGCTCGCGCTGGCGGGCAGCGGGATGTTCGGCTACCTGTGGTGGTCCGCCACCGACGAGCTCGCCAGCACGCGGGCCACGCACGCCCGCGAGGTGGCCGAGCTGACCGGGACGCTGGCGCAGCAGGAGCGCCAGCTGGGCGACCTCGAGGAGCAGCTGCGGCAGGCCGGGGAGGAGCGTCGCACGCTGGAGAGCGAACTCGACGCGGCGAACGCCACCGTCGAGCAGCTGCAGGCACAGCAGGACGAGGTACGCGAGTGCGTACGGCTCGCCCGTCGGGCCGCAGCCGCGTGGGAGTCGGGCGACCAGGCGACGTTCGCCGAGACGATCGCCGAGGCCGGAGCGGAGTGCCGGAAGGCGGACCGCCTGCTGCGTCGCTGACCGCCGGTCAGCGGCCGCGCAGCGGCAGAACGCCGGTGGGTGGCAGCCCGGCCGCGGAGGCGAGCAGCGCGTACCACGCCTCCCCGTGCACGGCGAGCTCGTCGGGGTCCATCGGCGTCCAGGAGGCCCGAATCTCCAGCTCGCAGGTGGGTGGAGCGCCGCCCAGGTCGCCGAACCCGGTGGAGGTGGAGCTGGTCACCGTGCCGGCCAGCGCCCGGTACCCGGCCTGGTGCCCGTCCAGGGCCTCCACCAGCCAGCTCCAGCCCACCTCGGCCAGCAGCGGCTCACCGGCGAGTTCCGGCTCCAGGCCGGTGGCGACGTAACTGACCAGCCGCATGGTGCCCCGCCACGCCGGATGGCCGTTCGGGTCGTAGAGCAGCACCAGCCGTCCGGTGGCGACCTCGTTCCGGTCCCGCGCGGGCGACGGCCGCGGTGGCGCCTCCCGTCGGGAGCCCGCCTCCCGCACCGAGGCGCCGACCGCGTACGCGTACGGGGCCAGCCGGCGGGGCGGGGTCAGCTCGGTGACGGCGATCTCCCGACGGGCGCGGGCCGAACGCAGGGCCGTGACGGCGCGGGCGAAGATGTCCGCGGTCACGGTCGACAGGGCCATGCTGTGAGCCTAGGCGGGTCGGGCCCGGTCACGGAGTCGGCGCGCCGAGGGCGTCCCGGTGCCGTGCGGGAAGCGGTGGTGGGGCCGGTCTCCGCGCTACGGTGGCGGGTGGCGCATGCAGCAGACCGTCACCGGACCGTCACCGTGGGGGGCGCCGTGCCTGTCCGCTCTGAGCTGTTGACCGGCTGGCTGCTGCTGTTCGCCGCCGCGGCCGTGGTGTTGGCGGTCGCCGCCGGCGTCGTGCGGTGGCGACAGCGGTACGCCGACCGTCGCCCGTCGGTGGCGCCACCGACGACCGACCCGGTACGGGCCGCCGCCACCCGGCACACCGCCGAGGTGGCCGCCCGTGCGGCGGAGGCGGTGGCCCGCGCCGACCGGCTCCGGACCGAGGCCGAGCACGCGGCGCGCGTGTGCCGGAGCGCCCGACGGGAGCGGGCCCGCGTCGACCGCGTCCTGGCCGCCCACCGGCGTCCACAGCTCGCCGGCAGCGACCACCCGCAGCAGGCCGACCGGGTGGCGCAGCTGGAGGCCGCCCGGGAACGGGCCCGGCAGCGGGAGGCGGAGGCGGTGCGAGGCTGGCAGGAGGCGCGGCGGTGGGCCGCGGTCGCCCGCCGGGAGGCAGCCGCGCTGGTGCAGGAGACGGCCGAGTCGGCCCGCGAAGCGGACATGACACGATGACGTCGTGACCGACGCGACCCACACCGACCACCCGTCTGCGGACGCTTCCGGACGAACCGGCGTCACCGACCCACCCGCCCCCGGGCCGGCGGGCTCCCCGCTGGTCCGCGCCCTGCGCGGCCAGCGCGTGCCGTACACCCCGGTGTGGTTCATGCGGCAGGCGGGGCGGTCGCTGCCGGAGTACCGGGCGTTGCGGGCCGACGTGGCGATGCTGGAGGCCTGCCGCCGGCCCGACCTGGTCTGCGAGATCACCCTGCAACCGGTACGCCGGCACGGGGTGGACGCGGCGATCCTGTTCAGCGACATCGTGGTGCCCCTGCACGCCGCCGGGGTGGCGGTGGAGATCGT
>CAZSNW010000126.1:5778-8002 GCA_964608245.1 uncultured Micromonosporaceae bacterium | reverse complement strand
CCCGGGGTGTCGTCGATCTACCACCACGTGCCGTTCGCCCAGGACGCCGGGGTGCTGCTGGTCGGGGAGCGGACCAACGCCAACGGGTCGAAGGCGTTCCGCGAGGCGATGATCGCCGGCGACTTCGACCGGTGCGTAGAGATCGCCCGCGCCCAGGCGCGCGACGGTTCGCACCTGCTCGACCTGTGCGTGGACTACGTCGGCCGGGACGGGGTGGCCGACATGCGCGAGCTCGCCGGCCGGTTCGCCACCGCCTCCACCCTCCCGATCATGATCGACTCCACCGAGCCGGCGGTGGTGGAGGCGGCGCTGGAGATGCTCGGCGGCCGCTGCGTGGTCAACTCCGTCAACTTCGAGGACGGGGACGGTCCGGATTCGCGGTACGCGCGGCTGATGCCGGTCGTGCGGGAGCACGGCGCGGCGGTGGTGGCGCTGACCATCGACGAGGAGGGGCAGGCGCGTACCGCCGACTGGAAGGTACGGGTGGCCCGCCGGCTCATCGACGACCTCACCGGACGGTGGGGCATGGAGCTTCCGGACATCCTCGTCGACTGCCTGACGTTCCCGATCACCACCGGCCAGGAGGAGACCCGGCGGGACGCCCTGGAGACGATCGAGGCGATCCGCCGGATCGCCGAGCTCTACCCCGGGGTGAACTTCACCCTGGGCATCTCCAACGTCTCCTTCGGGCTCAACCCGGCCGCCCGGCAGGTGCTCAACTCGGTGTTCCTCCACGAGGCCCAGCAGGCCGGCCTGACCTCGGCGATCGTGCACGCCTCCAAGATCCTGCCGGTGTCGCGGATCGCGCCCGAGCACCTGGAGGTCGCTCGCGACCTCATCTACGACCGCCGCCGCGACGGCTACGACCCGCTGGCGCGGCTTGTCGCCCTGTTCGAGGGGGTGGACGCGGCCACGGCCCGGGCGTCGCGGGCGCAGGAGCTGGCCGCACTACCGCTGGAGGAGCGCCTGAGGCGCCGGATCGTCGACGGCGAGCGCAACGGCCTGGAACAGGACCTGGACGAGGCGCTGCGGACCCGGTCGGCGCTGGAGATCATCAACGACGTGCTGCTGGCGGGTATGCGGACGGTCGGCGACCTGTTCGGCGCCGGACAGATGCAGCTGCCGTTCGTGCTCCAGTCCGCGGAGGTGATGAAGGCCGCGGTGGCCCACCTGGAGCCGCACATGGAGAAGGAGGAGGCCACCGGCAAGGGCCGGATCGTGCTGGCGACGGTCAAGGGCGACGTGCACGACATCGGCAAGAACCTGGTGGACATCATCCTGTCCAACAACGGCTACGACGTGGTCAACCTCGGCATCAAGCAGCCGATCCACGCGATCCTCGAGGCGGCCGAGGAGCACGACGCGGACGCGATCGGCATGTCCGGCCTGCTGGTGAAGTCCACCGTGGTGATGAAGGAGAACCTGCTGGAGATGGCCGCCCGCGGGGTTGCCGACCGGTGGCCGGTGCTGCTGGGCGGGGCGGCGCTGACCCGCGGGTACGTGGAGGACGACCTGCGCCGCATCTACCCGGGCGAGGTGTACTACGCGCGGGACGCGTTCGAGGGTCTGGCGCTGATGGACCGGATCATGGCCGCCCGCCGGGGTGAGGCCCCGGTGGAGGATCCGGAGCGGGAGGCGGTGCTGCGGGTGCGCCGGGAGCGCCGGGCGCGCCACCGGGCGCGGGTGGTGGAGGAGCTGCCGCCGCTGGACGACGCCTCGGTACGCTCCGACGTCGCCACCGACGTGGAGATCCCGCGGCCGCCGTTCTTCGGCACCCGGGTGGTCAAGGGCGTCCCACTGGCCGAGTTCGCGGCGATGCTCGACGAGCGGGCCACGTTCATGGGCCAGTGGGGCCTGCGGGGCTCCCGCGGCGGCACCGGGCCGTCCTACGAGGAGCTGGTGGAGACCGAGGGCCGGCCGCGGCTTCGGCGGTGGCTGGACCAGCTGGCCGCCGAGCAGGTGCTGGAGGCGGCGGTGGTGTACGGGTACTTCCCGTGCTACGCGGAGGGCAACGAGCTGGTGCTGCTGGACCCGGACGGGCGGAGCGAGTGCGCCCGGTTCCGCTTCCCGCGCCAGCGCACCGAGCGGCGGTTGTGCCTGGCCGACTTCTTCCGACCCCGCGACAGCGACGAGCTGGACGTGGTGGCGCTGCAGCTGGTCACGATCGGGACGACCATCTCCGAGTACACCGCCAAGCTGTTCGCCCAGCACGCGTACCGGGACT
>CAZSNW010000126.1:0-5768 GCA_964608245.1 uncultured Micromonosporaceae bacterium | reverse complement strand
CGAGGCGCTGGCCGAGTACTGGCACCGCCGGATCCGGCAGGAGCTGGTGCTGCCGTCGGGCGGCACGGTCGCCGACCAGGACCCGGCGGACCTGGCCGGCATCTTGCGCACCGAGTACCGGGGGTGCCGGTACTCGTTCGGCTACCCGGCCTGCCCGGCGCTGGAGGACCGGGCGACCCTGGTGCGGCTGCTGGGTGCCGAGCGCATCGGGGTGGAGCTGTCCGAGGAGTACCAGCTGGTGCCGGAGCAGGCCACGGACGCGCTGGTGGCCCACCACCCGGAGGCGGTGTACTTCGCGGCCCGCTAGGACGTGGTCGCCGGGCCGGGCGTCGGCTGCGGGGTGGCCGGCACCAGCCGGGCCAGCGCGTCGACGGTGAGCTCGGTGAGGCTTCCCACCACGTGCACGCCGGTGAGGTCGCGAAGCGGCACGGTGTGGGGGACGGCGACCACGGCGGCGCCGGCGGCCTGCGCGCTGGCGATGCCGACGGGCGAGTCCTCCACGGCCACGCACCGCTGCACCGGGACGCCGAGCAGGCCGGCGGCGGTCAGGTAGGGCTCGGGGTGCGGCTTGGGCAGGCGGACGTCGTCGCCGCACACCACCGCGTCGAACGTGTCACGGCCGAGGAGGCCGGCGAGCGCCACCTCGACCAGCCGGCGGCCGGTCGAGGTGACCAGGGCGCAGGGCAGGCCGGCCCGGCGTACCGCGGTGACCAGCTCACAGGCGCCGGGTCGCCAGGTCAGGTCGGTGGCGAACAGCTCGGCCATGCGCTCCACCAGGTACGCGCGGTCGGCCGCCCGGTCGGGGTCGTCCGCCCCGACGGCCCGGTAGAAGATGCGCATCGTGTCGGCGACCCCGCGGCCGGTCATCGCGCGCCGGGTGGCCGGTGACAGGGTGGCGCCGTAGCGGGCGGCGAGCGCCTGCAACGCCCGGTCCCACAGCACCTCGCTGTCGACCAGGGTCCCGTCCATGTCGAACAGGACCGCGGCCAGCGGTCCGCCTGGTTGCACGGGTGGGAGTCTGCCCTACCGGCGGTGGTGGCGCCGCCCGGGGGCGGCCTGTCGGACACCCGACGCCGGGGCGGTCGGGGGATGCGGCCGGCGGGGGACATCCGCTAGCGTGCCGGCGTGACCCAGACTCCCCCCACTGTGGCCGGTGCGCCGGCCCCCTCCTCCGGTCACCGTCGGACCGTGACCCTGGTCGTGGTCCTGGTGGTCGTGGGCCTGCTGCTGTGCGGCGGGCTGGTCGTCGCCGGGATCCTGGGCGTGCGGGCCGTCCTCAACGCGACCTCCGGTCCCCGGGACGCCGCCACCGAGTTCCTCAACGAGCTGGTCGACGGCGACCCGGCCGACGCGCATGCGCTGTTGTGCCGCTCGGCGCAACAGCGTACGTCGGTGGCGGAGCTGGCGGAGGTGGCCGAGGAGCTCGACGGCTTCCGGATCACCGGGGTGAGCGTGGAGCGTGACGAGACCGGTTCGAACGCCGCGGTGACCACCCGGCTGCGCCTGTCCGACGGCAGCCGGGTGACGGAGGTGCTGACGCTGGTCCGCGAGGGCGGCGAGTGGAGGGTCTGCGGCGACCCGTTCTGACGCGCGGACGCGACGCGTACCGCGTGCGGCCGGCCGGGGCACCGCCCCGGCCGGCCGCACGCGCGTGGTCACTCGTCGTGGCCGGGTCGCGGCGCCGGCACCCCGGTGCCGGGCACGGCCCCGGTCGGGAGCGGCGGCGGGGTGCCGCCGAAGGCCGGGCACAGCGCCTGGTAGCTGCACCAGTCGCACAGCCGGCTCGGGTTGTGCTGGAACCGCCCGGCGGCGGTGGCGGCCTCGATGGCCCGCCACAGGGCGACCAGCGTGCGTTCGAACCGTTGCAGCTCGTCGGCGTCGGGCGTGTAGTCGCAGACCTCGGCGCCCTTGAGGTAGAGCAGCCGCAGGACCGCCGGCACGGTGCCGTGGATGCGCCACAGCACGAGCGCGTAGAACTTCAGCTGGAACAGGGCCCGCCCCTCGAAGGCCTCCCGGGGCGCGCCGCCGCTCTTGTAGTCGACCACCCGCATCCGGCCGTCGGGCGCCACGTCGATCCGGTCGACGTAGCCGCGCAGCAGCAGCCGGTCGTCCACCACCACCTCGATCAGGCGTTCCCGGTGCAGCGGCTGCAGCCGGCGCGGGTCCTCCACCGTGAAGTAGCCGTCGAGCAGCTCGCGGGCGCTGTGCAGCAGGTGGTCGCCTTCGGCGGTGAGTTCGGCGAGCTCGGGCTCGACGTCGACCAGCCGGTGCCACTCCGGCTCCACCAGTGAGAAGGCGGCCTGCCGGGTACGGTCGGCGGGCGGCAGGTCGAACAGACGCTCCAGGACCGCGTGGACCAGCGTGCCGCGGGCCCGTTCGACGTTCGGCGGCTCGGGGATGCGGTCGATGGCGCGCAGCCGGTACAGCAGCGGGCAGGTCTTGAAGTCCGCGGCCCGGGAGGGCGACAGCGACGGCAGGGCCGCGCCCTGATCGACCGTGGCGGCGGCCCGGGCGGGCTCGGTGGTCTGGGCCGGGGGCGCTCCGGCCGGCCCGGTCGGCGACGTCATACCGGAGACCCTAGGGGACGGGTGGGACACCGGGCACCGACCGGGTCGGGTGCGCCGGACGCCAGCGGGTGCGAGTCCGTAGCATGACCGGGTGTTCGCGCGACGCGGCGTTTCGCGCCGGGGCCTCGCCCGTGGCGTCACCGTGGGACGGGTGCTGGGGTTCCCGGTCCGTCTCACCTGGTCGCTGCCGCTGTTCGTGGCGCTGGTGACGGTGGTCTACGCCCAGTACACCAGCTGGCTGGTCGGGCTGGGGTTCGCCGTGTGCCTGGAGCTGTCGGTCCTGCTGCACGAGCTCGGGCACGCGGTGGTGGCCCGCCGGTTCGGCATCCCGGTGCGCGAGATCACCCTGGAGCTGCTCGGCGGCCACACCTTCCTCGGGGCGGCGGCGCCGTCTCCGAAGGCGGAGTTCCTGGTGGGGATGGCCGGTCCGGCGGTCACCCTGGGGACGGGGCTCGCCGCCGCGGCGGCCGTCGCGACGCTGCCGCCGGGCACCACCGCGGCGCAGGTGGCGTTCCTGGTGGCGTTCGCCAACCTCCTGCTGGCGGTCGTCAACAGCCTGCCCGGGCTGCCACTGGACGGCGGGCGGGCGCTGCGGGCGCTGGTGTGGGCGGTCGGCCGGGACCGGGACCGGGCCATCCTGGTGGCCGGCCGGGCCGGGCAGCTGGTGGCCGTCGCGCTGCTCGCCGTCGTGGTCGCTGCGTACCTGGAGGCCCGGCTCGGGCCGGCGTTCCTGGTGCTCAACGCGGTGGTGGCCGCCTACGTGTGGCAGGGGGCGACCGCCGAGGTGCGTCACGTCCGCCAGCAGCGCCTCCTGCCGCCGGTGGACGTCGACCAGCTGGTGCGGCCGCTCGTCACGGTGCCGGCCGGCACCCCGCTGGCCGAGGCGCAGCGGCGGGTGGTCGAGGGGGGTCTTCCCGCGGCGGTGCTGGGCGTGGTGGACGGCACCGGCGCCCTGGTGGGCCTGGTCGACGAGCGGGCCGCCGGCGCGGTGCCGCCGGAGCGCCGGCCGTGGGTGACGGTGGACACGGTGGCGCGGAGCGCGGCCACGGTGGTCGCGGTGCCGGCCGGGCTGACCGTCGGGCAGCTGCTGCAGGTCGTGCGGACCGTGCCGGCTTCCGAGTACCTGGTGGTGGGCGACGACAACCAGGCGGTGGGGGTGCTGCGCACCGGTGACCTGACGGCCGCGCTGCGCCCGCCGCACCAGCGGGACACCGGCGGCGCCTCCGGTGTCCGGGATGCGACAGCCGGGGAGGGTGACCGGTGAGGGCGCGTCGTGGCCCGTTCCAGGCCGGTGACCGGGTGATGCTCACCGACGTCAAGGGGCGTACGCACACGGTGGTGCTGCGGCCCGGCGGCCGGTTCCACACCCACCACGGGATCGTGTCGCACGACGCGCTGCTGGGGCAGCCGGAGGGCAGCGTGGTGGTCTCCTCCACCGGCGCCACCTACCTGGCGCTGCGGCCGCTGTACGCGGACTGGGCGCTGTCCATGCCCCGCGGCGCGCAGGTGATCTACCCCAAGGACGTCGCACAGATCCTCACCATGGGCGACGTGTTCCCCGGGGCCCGGGTGCTGGAGGCCGGCGCCGGGTCGGGGGCGCTGTCGTGCGCGCTGCTGCAGGCGGTGGGGACCGACGGCCGGGTGGTCTCCTACGAGCTGCGGGAGGACTTCGCCGCGGTGGCCCGGCGCAACGTCGAGGCGTTCTTCGGCGGCGCGCACCCGGCGTGGGAGCTGCGGGTGGGGGACGTGGCCGACTGCCCGGACACCGGGTTCGACCGGGTGGTCCTCGACCTGCTCGCCCCGTGGGAGCAGGTCGACCTGGTGGCCCGGGCGCTGGTGCCCGGCGGGGTGTTCGTCGGCTACGTGGCGACCACCCCGCAGCTGTCGGACCTGGTGGAGGCGCTGCGGGAGCACGGCGGGTTCACCGAGCCGCGGGCCTGGGAGTCGCTGGTGCGGGACTGGCACGCCGACGGCCTGGCGGTGCGGCCGGAGCACCGGATGGTGGCGCACACCGCGTTCCTGGTCACCGCGAGGCGGCTGGCGCCCGGGGTGACCGCCCCGCCGCGCAAACGCAAGCCGAGCCGCGGACGGGAGGCGTACGAGGCGAGGCGGACCGGCCGGCAGAAGGCGACGCCCGACGACGGTGCGCCGGCGGCCGGTGAGCCTCAGGCCGCGGAGTCCTCCGGCGTCGGCTCCACGTAGATGCACTCACCGGGGCATTCGCGGGCGGCGTCGAGCACCTCCAGCCGCAGCTGCTCCGGCACCGGGACGCGGGAGCCGGGCGCGGTCAGCAAGGTGCCGTCGGCGTCCTTGACGTACGCCAGGCCGTCGATATCCAGCTCGAAGACCTCCGGCGCGTACTGGGCGCACAGCCCGTCGCCGGTGCACAGCTGCTGGTCGATGCGGACCTGCAACCGGTCGCCGGCCGCCGGTGCGCCGGATCCGTCGCCCACCTGACCCTCCTGCGTGGTGTTCCGGATGCGTACCTGCCGTCTGTGACGGTACCCTGCTGCCTCCGGCACTCGTGTCGGCGGCGGGCGCGGACAGTCGCGCGGGTGCCGGCACAGCACCGGTCGAGCAGCTAGGGTGAAGGCAGGATGTCGGGGACCCCCGGGGAGGTGGGACGTGGCACGCAGTGACGACGCGGAGGCCCGCGCCGCACGCTGGGAGCGGGAGGCTGCCGAACTCTCCGCGCAGGTCGCGTTCCTGCAGGAGGAGCTGGCGTCGGCCCGGCGCAAGGCAAGCGAAGGGCCCCGGCACATCCGACAGCTCGAGGAGCAGCTGGCGGCCGCCAAGGCGCAGCTGGCCCGGCTGACCGAGCAGAACGACCGCCTGGTCGCCACCCTCAAGGAGGCGCGGGCGCAGATCGTTTCGCTGAAGGAGGAGATCGACCGGCTGGCGCAGCCGCCCAGCGGGTACGGCGTCTTCCTGCAGGCGCACGAGGACGGCACGGTGGACGTGTTCACCCGCGGGGCCAAGATGCGGGTGTCGGTCTCGCCGTCGGTGGACGTCTCCACGCTGCGCCGCGGTCAGGAGGTGCTGCTCAACGACGCGCTCAACGTGGTGGAGGCCCGCGGGTTCGAGCGGGTCGGGGAGGTGGCCACGCTCAAGGAGATCCTCGACGGCGGCGACCGGGCGCTGGTGGTCGCGCGCGCCGACGAGGAGCGGATCGTGCACCTGGCCGACACGCTGATCGGGGCG